>JAZDOF010000336.1:0-4411 GCA_043799015.1 Pseudomonadota bacterium
GCAAGCGGATGAAGTCCATCCTCTCTTCGAGCATCGACAAGAGCTCGGCCCGCTTATTCTCGACCTGCCCCAGGCACTCGAGTCCTTCCTCGCTAACTCCCTCTTTCAGCAACTGTTTCGCCGTTTCCAGGCCGGCACCCATCACGTCAAGGGCCGCCTTGAGCTCGTGCCGATACAGTCGCCCCACTTCTTCGTCGATCAGATGTTGGTCGGTAACGTCTTTCAACAGGATTATGTGAGGATGAAGCTCGATCTGGAACTTCCTTCCTCCCACGTACAGGGCTACGCGATCACCGTGTATCTCGGCGACCGTACCGTTTTCCCGCATCCATGCGCTAATTCCGGCCAGCACGGTTCCTCTGTCGTACTTTCGGAGAGCGTCTTCAATGGGACCCTTCCCGAAGAGCCGTTCTTTCAAGTCATAGTTGTCGGCAAGCATTTTTTCGGCTGCGGGATTGATGTAATAGAATCGGCCCGTCCTATCGACGCAGATAATGCCGTCAGGAACCATTTCAAGGGCTTGTCGATCGAGCTCGCTATTTCGCACGCGGCGACTCATCTCCGCCTTGACTCGTTCCGTTCGGTTTCGGTGCACGGATTGCTTTGCGAGGGAGTATGACTCGTAGAGGTACTTGGTTACCAGGTTTTGCTTGGACGGTTCATTGGACAGCATATACCCGCCGTTGTAGGCTTCCGCCACGCCTGCTTGAACAAACCGCTGAAAATATTGATAATCCGTCGTTCCCAAAAACAGGTCCGCCCATTCCTTTTCCGTTAACGGCACATAGAAAACGGATAGCAGGTACAACGTCCTCGTCAGCGATGAGAGCTCCTTCATATCGTGGACCGAACGCAGGAGCTGGTGGAAATCCACCGGGCCCGACGGCGCGGCCCTTCGGGCGGCGGGGTGATGACCGATTAGGGTGGAGCGCCATTGAGACAGTATTTCTACGTCCGGGTATCGCTTCTGTAACTCACGAAGAAGTTGGGGGCTGCCGGCCGAGTCGAGGAGTCTCAGTATGCACAATCGAGAGGCGGCGCGAAGTTCCTCCCCTGCCTCCTTTCTCGTGAGGAATCTCTCTATCAGGAATGGGATCGCCTCGGCAGGGTCGCTTTCTTTAAGAAGGATTACCTGCATATACGCCATTTCGGGCGATGGGTAATCGTGAAACAACTCCTCGGACCTCCCTCGCAACTGCCTAAACCCCCAAAGGCAAGCGGAAGTCAGGAACCCCCTCTTGATGATCGCATTCCTCAGCGCCACCCTTCGGCTGACGCCGGTCCAACGGACCCCTGCCTGGACGGCCACCGATTGATAGGAGGCATCCCCGCCGGCTATGTATTCGAGCAGGGCGTTCCCCGCCCGATCAGTAAGACTGAGCGGGCCGGCGGATCCTTGTTCAAATAGGTCGGCGAAATCGGTTACCAGGCCGTTAAGCGGAGCGCGTTTCTCAAGTTGTTTCATGAATTGCATCAACATGAGCGACTAATTATTCAATATCACGTAAAATGTCAATAAATATCATTTGCGACATGTCAGCGACCGGCAGGGCGGACCTGAAATCATCCAAGCCCTAATCGGCAACACTCGTTCCCCGACTCCGGGATTTCGAGTTGCCACGGCTCCCGTAATGGGTTAATTGAATGAAATCGTATATCGTCGCCGGGCTCAAGGCGGCAGGAGGTTAACTTTTGATTCCCCCCGACAGAACCCCCGGATTCGAGACACTCGCTCTGCACGCAGGCTATGAGCCGGATCCGGTGACCCTTTCAAGGGCCGTGCCGGTACATCGAACTTCGTCGTATGTCTTCCGTGATACCAAGCATGCGTCGGACCTTTTTTCTCTTAAGCAACTCGGGTACATCTATACGCGCTTGATGAACCCCACCACCGACATACTTGAGAAGCGGATGGCCGCGTTGGAGGGGGGGGTCGGCGGACTTGCCTTGGCCTCCGGCACCAGCGCCATTTTCAACGCGCTTATCAACATCATGGAATCCGGCGACGAATTTGTGTCCTCATCGAACCTGTACGGCGGTACATACACCATGTTCAACGACATTCTGCCCAGGTTCGGCATAACGGTACGATTCGTCGAAGATGACGATCCGGCTCACATGAGAAAGGTCGTCAATGGTAAGACCCGCGCGATCTTTGTGGAGACCATCGAGAACCCGAACCTTGGAGTGCCGGATTTCGAGGGGATTTCCAAACTGGCCCGGGAAGCCCATGTGCCTTTTATCGTGGATTCGACCTTCACCACCCCGTACCTGTTTCGACCCTTCGATCACGGGGCCGACATCGTGGTTCACTCCCTTACCAAGTGGATAGGGGGCCACGGGACCGCTATCGGTGGGATCGTGGTGGACGCCGGCAAGTTCGATTGGACGGACCGTAAATTTCGCTTGATGAACGATCCGGACCCATCTTACTTCGGGCTTCGGTTTGCCCACGATCTCGGCGACCTCGAATCGCTCGCTTATATCCTGCGGATGCGACTGGTAGCCCTTCGTAATTTAGGCGCGTGTTTAAGTCCCGACAATGCATGGTTTTTCCTCCAGGGACTGGAGACCCTTGCCCTGCGCATGGAAAAGCATTGCACCAACGCCCTGGCCGTGGCCCGTTTCCTTGAGGACCATGACGGAGTGCTGTGGGTGAGGTACCCGGGGCTGGAGAACGCGTCTTCCCGCGACCGTGTAAAACGGTATTTTCGAAAAGGAATGGGCGGGGGAGTCGTCGTCTTAGGAATTAAGGGCGGAGGGTCGACAGCCGAGAAATTCATAAATAATCTCAAACTGTTTTCCCTTCTTGCCAACGTGGGGGATGCCAAGAGCTTGGTGATCCACCCGGCGAGCACTACCCACTCCCAGTTGACGCCGGAACAGCAACAATCGGCCGCGGTACCCCCGGAACTGGTGCGCTTGTCGGTAGGTATCGAAGATCCGGACGATCTCATAGCCGATCTTGATCAAGCCCTGGCCGCGTGTTGAAGCGGCCGGGGCCGACCGTGATCAATGGGTATGGCCCTTGCCTCCGTGGTGATGGTGGTGGGAGTGGCCTTTTTCTTCCGTATGACTGTGGTCTTCCGGCCCAAGGCACTCAAGGGCCTCCTCGAAGGCGCGGTTGGCCGACCCTATGAACTCGGCCGCGTTCTCTATTTTGTCGGCCGCGTCGTTTTGGCCGTGGCTTCGTAGGGTCGCCGCCACTTCTTCGTATCCTTTGAGATGGTCGTCATTGTGGGTGATCCAATGCTTTATGCGGATCCTATTCTTTTGGATTTCGTCCATCTGGTTCCTCTCAAAATTCACAAGGCATCCATGTACAGAGTTTTATCAAACGAAGGGTGCTACGACAAACAATTTCCGTGTCGCCGTAACGACAAAACGGTTTGAAGACCGAGGGATAACGTTAAGGTGATTCTGAAACGATGGATCGATCTCACAAACTCGTCTTCGACTCAACCCGGTGAGCGGCTCCGCCCCCACGTTTGGACCCGTTGGATGATCGGTCGGCCACGAAATTCAAGAAATTTGCAAGCAACCTGCGGCCTTCCGGGACACCCTCGCCATCCTCGCACCGACCGGCCTTCCAACCCCGCTCCGGATGAAATGCCGTCCCGTAAACCGCCTTTCCCGGCATGCGGATTAACTGAACGGGGCTTAGCGGGCTTGATGCTAGGTTTACGAACGGATGGGGCACGGTCTTAACCTCTTCGTAATGGCTCTCCACCGCGCGAAACCGACCGGGATGAGAGGCGACGCCCTTTAGAATCGGGTCATCGGCCAGGGTTGTAAGAACCACTTGACCGCGTTCCGATATGCCCTCCCGAGGATACTTTTCAGGGAATCGGCCGCAATATTCGGGATCAATGAAGTCCACGCGCCCGCCGAAGGCCATAGCGAGGAACTGATGTCCCCCGCAGATTCCCAGAACCGGCAGATTCTCATTCAGCACGACATTGCGCAACCATGCCATCGCGGACTCCGGCCCCCCTTCCCCGTCCGTACCTTTGTACATGTGCCAGGGCGTGCTCTGAGGGCTAAGTATGACGAAATCACAGGTGCGTTCAGTCTCCGTTGCGGGACCTAGCTCCGAAAAATGGCGGTAATCCAGTTCGATCTCGTAACCACGAAAGAACTCTACTTCAGCAGGAATTTTCTCAGTGATTGCGACCCGAAGGTCTTTGTATCGCCGGCTGTCGGGCCCGTACAGCTCGAGGTCCACGAGCAGTCCCGTCAGTCTCTTTGCAGGGTGGTGGAAGGTAGCGATCACAATAACAGCGATGCACAATCCTACGGCCGCGATCAACCACAAAGGCCATAGGGATCTAAGCTTATCGGGCGGTGCCATGATTCGTTACCCGGCGCCTTGGGAAGGTTGAACAGCGCGATTGACGGCCCCGAGCACGCC
>JAZDOF010000362.1:0-6649 GCA_043799015.1 Pseudomonadota bacterium
GGCCTTGAATGACGGTCCTGTGGGAAACAATGGAAGTCGCTCGTAGACTCTTAGAAAAACTTGCTGAGATATGTCCTTCGCGTCTTCCTTATCCTTTAGTATTCTGAGAATCATCAAGGTCACGGGTTTGGCGTACCTCAACGTTAATTCCCCGAAAGCTTCCCTGTCGCCCTCCCGGACACGTTTCAGCAATTCCTCGTCCGTCATCAATACCTCTATATATATAAGACGAGTTACTCGGCGAAAAAGTTAAACCTCGGAACGAAAAAAATACCGATAACCGAAAAAAGAATACGGGAGAGATGTTCGGGTTGAACGCGGCAGCCCCATTGAAGCCGGAAGATTAAACCACAAAGGCGCCGGGGAACGAAAAAAGACGACAGTTGCCGGCCGGTAATCGTTCACCGGGACGGATCTTTGAATCAGGAAAACTTAACCACAAAGTCACCAAGACACGAGGAAGAATTTGAAAGGATTTGCAAACCCCTATTGGCTCAAAATCGCATCCGCCGGTCAATCAAAGTGCCGGCTTGACCCGGAGGTACGCGAGGATTATTAGCATTTGATTTCTTTGTGCCTTTGTTCCTTAGTGGTCTATTATTCATCCGTCGTGGTGAACGGTCGTCGATGGATTGCTCGCGGATCATCGAGCCCATCAATCCATCAGGTCTCGAAAACGGCATTGGTTCCGAATAAAGATTGGTAAATGCCTCGAATGCCCCTGGTAATGGAAAAGTAATCATGCACGAGCGCGTTTTCGTTTCCTTCCTCGTAGCCGAGCCTTCGAGCCAACCCTCTAAGTTTGGGGCCCTCCAATCGAATCCGGTTGACGCTGCGTTGTTCCAAGATACGGAGTCGGTCTTCAAGGTCGATCAAGAAGCGATATCCTTTGTCGAGGGTTTGAAAAGAGTCGAAATCCACCAGTCCGACGCGTCGCAATGCGAGGAGGCTGTCCAGGGTGTTCCGACACAAGATTTCCGGATGTCGAGCGCCGTGAAGCAGCGTCATACCCTGAACGAAGAATTCCACGTCCACGAGGCCGCCATGGCCGGTCTTGAGATCCACATGAAGCGAATCTTCCCGTGCGATCTCTTGTTCCATGCGCGATCTCAGCCTTGCGATCTCGGAAAGGTCCGGGGGCGTGATGTGGGTGTTGAGCACGCATTCTTTGATGATTTCATCAATGCGGGCCCGGAGATCCGGCGGCCCGGTTACCGGCCTTGCCCTTATCAATGCCTGCTTTTCCCAGAGTTTGGAAGTGGTCGCGTGGTATTCCCGAAAGGATGCCAATGATGTCACCAAAGGACCCTGATTTCCTGAAGGCCGCAATCGCGTGTCCATGGAAAAACAGATGCCCTCCGAAGTGGGAACGCTCAACACCGAGATTACCCTGTTGCCCAGCCGCGTGAACCATTCCCGAGCCGACAGGGTCCCGACATTTTCGCTTTTCGGGTCGAAGACGAAGATCACGTCGACGTCCGAAAGATAGCTCATTTCCTTTCCGCCAAGCTTCCCCATACCCACGATTACGAACGGCAGGTCTTCCGTAGGGCCGGGATCGCCGAACCGGTGCGCCATTTCTTTTGCCGCAATCCCGACCGCGGCTTCGAGGCATACCTCGGCGAGTTCGGTTATCAGGGACCGTGCCGAGCCGGAATCCATTTCCCCTGAAAGGTGCCGAACACCTATACGAAGGAGTTGCTCGTTCTTGAATATCCTGAGTACGTCGAGCCCGGATTCGTAATCAGCACAGTACGCCGACCGTTGGGTCAACTCGGCCGACAGCGTGCGCCTATCCGTGGAGCTAAGGGCAATGGACCGCCCGATAATCGAGTCGATGGTTTGGGGATGATGAACCAGGAGGTCTGCGAAAAAATCACTATGGCCCAGGATCTTAACTAGAAATCTCGCCGCGGCCGGATTCTCCAGAAGGGTTGAAAAGTAACTGGGGCTCGGGCGCAGAGCATTTATGTATCGGTCCAAGGCTATGAGCGCGTTCCCAGGTTCCGGGACCCTGAGTATTTCTTCCAGGAAAATCGGCGCAAGTCTTTCCAGGATGTGGCGGGCTTTGTCCGAATACAAACGCCGCTCATCGGGCATGACCAAGTCTTTTATCCGCCGGCACGATTCCTTGGGGTCAAATACCCCTAAGTCCTCGCAGACTGCGGCGAGGGCCTCGTCGTTGTGAATCGCGTCCAGTATTCGTCTAACGTCCTCGTTATCCGGCTGTTCCTCTTCGTCGGACCCCGCGTAGAAAAGCCCTCCGAAGAAATCTCCGACCACAGAGCGATGGGCGTCCAAATCGGCCATGAACGAGTCTAACGCGCCCTGACCGCGATAACCCATCCTCCGAGCCAGTTCTTCCTGCTCCTGGAGTGATTTGGGGATGTCATGGGTCTGGAGTTGGTAATTTATCTGTATACGGTGCTCGACCATGCGGAAAAATCTGTAAGCGGACCGCAGTTTCTCAGTAGCGTCGTGATCCAGCAGTCCCGCGTCGTTCAGCAATGCGAGCGATTCCATGGTGCTCTTGGAACGTATTCCGGGGGTCTTGCCGGCGTTGATCAACTGGAGCGTTTGTACGAAGAATTCAATCTCCCGAATTCCGCCTTGTCCCAATTTTATGTTCAAAGTCGGCTTGCGTTTCAATTGGCGTTCGATCCGGGCTTTCATCAGCCGCATTTCTTCTAGTGTCGAGTAATCCAAGAATTTGCGGAAGATGAATGGATTAAGCCCCGATAGGAAGACGTTGCCGAGCTGAATGTCTCCCGCTATGGCGCCGGCCTTCATTAGTGCCGCCCGTTCCCATGTTCGACCCCAATCCAGGTAGTATTGGAGGGCGTTGGACACCGACGGTACAAGCTCTCCTTTTTCTCCCTCGGGTCGGAGGCGAAGGTCGGTACGGAACACAAAACCGTCATCGGTGACCTCTGCAAGAGAGCGGGTCAAGCCGAGGCCGAGCGCCTCGTAAAAAGTCTGAACGGAAACGGGTTTGGGGCCGTCGGTTCGTCCTTCTTCAGGGGATCGAAGGAAAATCAGGTCAACGTCCGAAGAGAAATTGAGCTCTGCTCCTGATAGTTTGCCCAGGCCGAGAACCACGAACCCCATTCCGCTTAGGACACCCGGAGGGCGACCGTGTTTGGATTCCAGCAATTGTCGATGAAAGCTCAGGGCGGACCGGATACACGCGACGGCAAGATCGCTTATCTCGCGCATAACCTCCCGAACATCGGCCGCACCCGATAGGTCTCGACAACCCACCCGCAAGTAGTCTTCATCCTTGTACCCGCGAAGAACACGGTTGAGCCCGTTGACGTCGCATACGCGCTCGATTCTTTCGGCGATCTCGCGTTCCTTTATATCCAGGTTTTTGGTCAGCCTGTGGCCACCTCTGAGGAAAAGGGGCTCCAGAACCGAAGGATACCGTCGCAAAACCGAAAAAAGATAGCTGGAGCCGGCGACCGTCGTTATCAGGGCGGAACGTGCCTCCGGATCCGCCAAGACTTGTCGTGCGATCTCCGCCACGTCTCCGCGGAGAATGTCGTCGAGCCTTCCGGCGGCGCTCTTGGGGCTTGTGGACTCGATCAGCGCGGATCGCAGGGCACGGCCGTCACCGTTGGGCCGTTCAGCGAGGAAGGCGGCCAACGCGTGGCAGTTGCGTGTAATGTATAGGTCAAGGGCTTCCAGGTCCATCGTGAGTCTCTCCGATTGCATCCAAACCCATCAGGCGCGTTGGAGCGATTCAGACGATGTCCACTCCGCCCGCTCGAGATTCAAGCGTGGTCGTCTCACCTATAGGAAACGCCCTTGTACCGCATTCGTTGAGGAATTCGACGGCCGCGTCGGCCTCGGTCGCTCGGACGATGATCACCATGCCGATACCCATGTTGAAGGTCCTAAACATCTCGGCATCGTCCAACCCCGCTTCCCTCTTCAGCAATCCGAATATGGGCGGCACGTCCCACGCATCGCGTCGGATAACTACGGACACATGTTCGGGAAGTATTCTAGGGATGTTGCCGATGAATCCTCCTCCGGTTATGTGTGCCGTACCAAGGACTTGGACTCGTTCCATCAAGTTCAGCACCGGCCTTACATAGATCGCCGTGGGTGTGAGGAGCTCTTCTCCCAAAGTGCGACCGAGTTCGTCGATGTGATTGTCCAGGGTCATTCTCTTTTCGTCCAAAAGGACCTTTCTTACGAGGCTGAACCCGTTACTGTGGAGGCCGGTGGATGCCAAGCCGATCAACACGTCCCCATGTCTGATCGCGGAGCCTTCAATGATCCTGTGACCATCCGCAATGCCCACGCAAAAGCCTGCAAGATCGTATTCGCCCGGTGGGTAGAAGTCAGGCATTTCCGCGGTTTCACCCCCGATCAAGGAACAACCCGCCTGTTCACATCCGTCCGCAATGCCGGAGACAACGCTTCGAAATACATCGGGTTCCAGTTTTCCCGTCGCGAAATAGTCGAGGAAAAAAAGGGGCTCGGCACCGGTGACGACAAGATCGTTCACGTTCATGGCGACAAGGTCGATGCCCACGGTGTCATGTATTCCCGTCCGGAAGGCTATCTTCAGCTTTGTGCCCACCCCGTCGGCGGCCGACACGAGAACGGGGTCTCGGTAGTTGCGCCAGTTGGGCCTAAACATAGCGGCAAAGCCGCCCATTCTGCCTATAACCTCGGGTCTGAAAGTGGCGCGAATACGCGTGGAAAGAGACTGTATGGCCTTGTCGGCCAGTTCGACGTCAACTCCGGCATCCTTGTACGTTATTGTATTGTTCATAGCCATTCCGGTTTCCAGCATGAAATCTCGTGAGCGCTCCCTATTATAGTGACGCTCCTTGAAATTTGCGGCAAAGCAGGCCCGGCGGAATCGAGGTTTGTTTCGATTCACTCAACCGTTCAGGGTTCCCGCAATTCTCAACGCGTGACATTATAATAGATCGTTTCAGAATCACCTTTACGCTATCCCTCGGTCTTCAAATCGCCTTGTAGCGACCGGCGGTCGTTCTCAAGCGGATATCGGCCATGCCTGGGATGTGCATCCATTTCTAAATCGCCCCATCGGTCCGTTGCGACGAACGATTACAAAACGACGATACGGGTATGTTTACGTAATGTCGCTGCTTACCCGCGGACCGATCTCGAACTCCACGGCAATTCGGGCCGCCGTTTCTCCAACCTTCTCAAGCAAGGCACAGCGGTCCACGGTCACAATTGATCCGTTTCGTACGATTCGAGCACCGTTCACCCAGACATCCCGCACATCGGACCCGCGTGCGCAGTAAACCAGATGGGAAGCGGGGTTGTACAGGGGGCTCAAGTGCGGACGATTGAGGTCGACCACGATAACGTCGGCCTGTTTCCCGGGTTCGAGGGAGCCGATGATATGATCCAACCCGAGGGCCTTCGCTCCGTCGATGGTGGCCATGCGTATGCACGTAGCCGCGTCAAGGGCCGCCGGATCGCCGGTAACGAGCTTGGCCGCCAGAGAAGCCGTGCGCATCTCTTCAAAAAGGTCCAGATTATTGTTGCTTGCCGGGCCGTCCGTCCCGAGGGCCGTAACAACGCCGTGCTTGATAAGGTCTTTCACGGGCGCAGCCCCGGATGCGAGTTTCATGTTGCTCTCCGGACAATGGACGGCCGAGGCCCCGGAACGAGCGAACAGGTCAATGTCCGACTCGGATACATGCACGGCGTGAACCGCGGCAAATCCTTTCGAAAGTAGTCCCAGGGCGTGTAGATGTTCAACGGGTGAGACCCCGTAACGTTCACGGATCTCCCTTATTTCCCATTCGGTCTCGGATACGTGACAGAACAGGGAAAGCCCTCGGTCGAGGCATATTTTCCAGGCTTCACGAAGCGTATCCGGCGAACACATGTAAGTTGAATGACAGAAAAGGGCCGGAGTCAATAACGGATCGTTGGGGAATGCAGCCAGAAAAAATTCGGCTCGCTCCTTCCACGCCCCGGCAGCGGAATCCGGAACCGCAACATCCAAGATGCCTTGAGCGATGACGGCGCGAATGCCGACTTCAGCCGCAGCCGCAGCCGCTTCCTCCATGAAGAAATAACCGTCGGCAACGGTGGTAACCCCGTTCAAGGCCATTTCCACGGCGGAAAGCGTGGTACCGAGACGGACGAACGCGGGTCGGCAGTATCGAGCCTCTGCCGGGAAAATGTATGTATTGAGCCATTTGTCCAGGGGAAGATCATCCGCCAATCCCCGGAACAGGCTCATCGCACAGTGATTATGAGCGTTCACCAGACCCGGCATGATAAGGCAGCCGGCGCAGTCCACGACACCGTCTTCGGGCAAAGGACCGTCATGGTCGCCGTTGACCAGGTCGAGCCGAGTTCCGGCAATCACGGTACGGCCGTGGGGAACGACCCGGCCGGTTTGAGGATCGGCAAGAATCCATCCATTTGTAAGAGTTGTTTCCTGCATTTCTCGATGCCGCCGGCGGGCCGGCACGGCACGCCCCGATAGGCGCGAAGCCAACAGCCGGTCAAAGGGTCGGGAGATTCGGGCAACACATATGTCCTTGATCCTTTCGGCAATCCAGAGTTATCCGTTCCTTCGGCCCCAGTCAAGTCTCCATACAGGTAACCATTCACTCTTGTGGGGCAGGCTTTCCAGCCTGCC
>JAZDOF010000370.1:0-2550 GCA_043799015.1 Pseudomonadota bacterium
CAAGTAAGTCCAACCCTGGATCAAGCGCATGATCTGAGCCGGATTGCCGTACACCGCTACGGTGTCGGGTTCGAAAAGATCCTTGGCCGCCGGTGCGAGCACAATCCCGGAGTAGGAACCGTTCTCCAGTAAACTCATGGATGCGGCCTCGGTCCGGGCGGATTCGACCGTCGACCCAAAGCTAACGTTACAGAACAGCTTACCCAATGTGGCGGGCTGATCTCCGGCACGGGTGAACCCGAACGAGATCATGGCAGGCACGCATATCAGGTCCTTCTTCGTGAGGCCCACGTTCCAACCATACACCCGGGCAAGTGTCACCGCCTGGCAAATGGTGATGCGTTTGCCGAGAGTTTCCAACGGCCGGCGAGTCTTCTCGGGGAACCCGGAACCATCGGGAAGGAACTTGACGCCAATGGGCGGTGTTCGTAACCGCAGGCCGTCGTATAGATATTCCGCCGCTTCCTTTAGTGTCATTCATTGACCTCCTGAATTCGACTGGGGCAAATGGGGGATTGATCAAGAGTGCGGGGCACCTTTCCCTTACCATAGCGTGAGAGCCGTTTGTGCGTCCAGCGTTTTGTGGAACCCCGGCAATATGAGCACCGTCCAACGATGAGGAACACGTCGGAGCGGCCTTTCATGCTCCACGGCAGCGGTATTGGTCCGGGTGACGGTCAACGGCTGCAATGACGGAACTATCGCTCACTATTTCCCGACACTTTCCGTAACCGGGTCGTGTAACTCAACCGGAGCGACCTCTCTTGATATACTGACTCACGAGATATGCCACGACGACCGCGACGTAGAACTGACCGACGATGGCTTCAATGACGGCGAGCATCTGCGCAAGATGATTCCGGGGCACGATGTCGCCGTATCCCAGGGTGGTGAGCGTGACAAAGCTGAAGTACAGTAATTCGGATTCAAATCTGCGGCCGGTACTCTCGACATTGAACGAGTCGGGCCGGAAAATGAACAGGATGTTGAATACGAACGCCCAGATGAAGCCGAGTATGATGTAGAAATTGATGGTTGCGAGGATCTCGGCTCCGGAGACCTCAGAACTTGCAATGAGCGCCTTGAGAATGAATACGCCGCAATAGACCAGCAGTGCAAAGCAGAGAAAGGCCATTGCCAAGCCTAAGGGTTCCCGGAAGAACGAAGCGAAGTACGTTGGACGCCACGCATCCAATACGATGAGAAACACTGCCGGAATTGCCAAGACCAGTACCGTTCCCATGGAATGAGGGCTCTGGTCCTTTACGAGCCATGCCGACACGATAATGGCGCCCAATAGGGCGGCATTGGCAACCGAACCGGGCAGCAGGGGATGAAAGATCAAGAGTCCCAACAGCACCACGAGTACCGCAATGTACTTTCTTGTGACGGACCAGCCCATTAAAGGATTCTTAAGCCGTAAATCCATATTTGTCTTCTCCTCCGTGCCGGTCCCTCCTCTTGTCTCCCCGCCGACGGGGATGACCGGGGGGGCCGTCCCACTGGGACGCTACCGCGCGTCTTCAGGAATCCGTTACCGCATTTGTGAACTTCCGTACCAACTCTGGCATCCTTGCCGCAGACCGGGTAAACTGGTACATAATCCGACCAAGGAGGGTCTCCCATGCAACTCTCAAGCGAGAAAAGGACGTGGACGGAGGCCGAGTTGATGTCCCTTCCCGATATAGCAGGAAAGTACGAACTCGTCGAAGGAGAACCGGTCTTGACACCTGCCGCCACCTTTAGGCATGAAATTGTCGGTACTCAACTGATTATCAGACTTGGACAATTCGTCTTGGACCAAAAGCTCGGTCGCGTTGGAGGATCGAGTCTCGGCTGTTGGATGAGAAACGGCAATCTCCGGTGTCCCGACGTGTCCTTCATCTCCATGGAACGTTCCGGGGAACTTGGGCAAGACATAGACGGCTTCCTGAAAGGAGCGCCGGATCTTGCCGTGGAGATCCTCTCGCCTTCAAACACGGTCAAAGCTCTAAAGGAAAAGGCCGTCGAGTACTTCGACAGTGGTTCCAAACTGGTCTGGATCGTCAACCCTTACGATCGAACCGTGCTGGTTCTGCGCCCCGATCAATCGGAAAGCCTCTTGACCGCTGCGGATAGCCTCGATGGAGAGGATGTCGTCCCGGGATTCTCGCTCGCAATGGGTGAACTGTTCGAAGGCTTGGGGTAATGGCTTTGTGCCTTGTCTGCCTGCGACTCGCCTGCATAGCAAACGCCCGACCAACCACAAACGGGGCAAAGAGAATTTAACGGAGCCATGGTTCCGCCGTGACGGGATCGTTTGCCCGCAGCATCCGCCGCACTTTACGCGCGAACCGAGTCATGCTAAAGATTGGGCATGAAATCCACCGTATCGATCAGGAAATGTGAAGATTACGATCCGGCCCGTTTGACCGAGGTCCTCCACGCGGTTGCGGGCGATCTTGGGGGACCGGGTTCCTTCGTCAAGAACGGGGACTTAGTGCTTCTCAAACCCAACTTGTTGAAGTCCGCCGGTCCCGAGGAAGCGGTAGTTACCCACCCTGCCTTCAT
>JAZDOF010000958.1:0-2161 GCA_043799015.1 Pseudomonadota bacterium
CGTTTTCATAACCCGCTAGGGCCGGGATTATGGCGGGAGCCGGTTTTAGCCAGTTCCAGCGCCCGTCGGACAAGGATTCGATTTTGGTCCAGCCGGTCAGGGGCAGTCGCAGGTGTTTGTCGCGGTTTCCCCAATCGCAAAGATGGGTCGTGTCTTTGGTCTGGATCGGCAGGACAGGATGGGGCGACCAAAAAGCCGAGACCAATAAACCATCCGGCCCAGTCCCTTCAAGTTGATGAGCGTCAAATAAAAGCTTGAGCCGGGAATCCCGGAAGTTTTTCATCCGCCTTCGTCCCACTACGCTGGAGGCTTCGTGGGACTTCGGCGGATTACGCTTTGCTGAAGATTCTAGGGATGCTGCAGGTGTAAACCCGAGAAGCTTCATTCGGAAGCCAACTCCGCCGCACATGGCTTAAGTGTAACAAGGGGGAGAAGAAGTGGGAAGTTGGAGGTTAGAAGTTGGAAGGCAGAAAGGAGAAGTTAGAAATGAGAAGTCAGAGGTAGGGTGGAGCATCTGAACACAAGTCAATACAAAAAAGCGGAGGCCGGTTCACGAGTTGAATTCGTGATACCGACCTCCGTTTGAAAGATCCGTACTAGATTACTGTAGTTTCGCACGCGATGGTGCCAGGATTGACCGCGCCGACCTTAGCAGCTTTCGCCTTTTCGACCTGGCGCATGAGCTCGGCAAGCACTTCGGCCGCTTGGCCTTCCCAGTCCGGCCGAGAGCCAGTGCGCGAGAACCGCCTTTCCCACTCGGTTAAGGCGGCAACCGCGAGATTGCGGGCTAGTCCGCTAGAATGGGAAAGCTCAATGGCGCAGAGCGACGTGCCAAGGTAGTCATGAGCCATGGCCTGGAGGCTGACATGGGTGCGATATCCCGTGACTGTCTCGTGAGTACTGGTCATTTTCAGGACCTCTTGCAGCGTGAGCCAGCTGATCTCGCCGCCGAGATAATCCCGAATCCGTAACCTGATAGACTGGAAGAATCCAGCCGAAGAACCCCAGTAAGAAGCTTTTCGTGTCGGCCCGCGTATGCCAGTAATCGTCCAGAAGCCCTCGGTGTTTCCAAGTCGAGTCCGGCGTTCCGGGCAAAGCAGACGAGTCAGATGTCCGCCATTGAGATACCGGACATAGGCACCCGGCATGTAAGTGGTCGAGGTTCGGTACACGTGAAGGTCTTTTTTTGATGTGTGAATGATCCAGACCTCTCCGAAGCTTGAACCCCGATTCAGCGCGATCAGAAGAGTGATGACGGCGATGACGCAGCATAGAGCCCTGAGGACAAATGGCATCTCGGGTCGGGCGGGGTCGTAAACGATTCGCGGTACCCATAGAAAAGAAGTGGCGCAGAGCGCGACCAGGCCGAGGCAAGGCCAAAAGGTCCTGGCGCCGGGCTGTCGGACAAACGGCTTGTCCTCATCACCGGGCGGGTACTGGAAATCCGTAACCATACTTCCTCCTGACTGGCGACTTCCGTTTCCTCGGCGGTTCCCGATTCGACTGTCGTCAGCGGATGGGCGCCATCCAAGCTTCATTCAGGAATTTCCCGAACGACTCCGCTCGAATAGCAAGTGTCAAAGTACAGACCGAAGATACCTTAATCCGCGCTTGGTGGGGCGTCAAGAGCGGTCCGGGAACAAGATTCCCGGCCGACGTTAAGTTCAGGGCTTCTAGGGTACGTTTTAAGCCGTGGACGGAAATCTTGTTTCCGTTCGTGGATTGGTATATCATGCAGTCGGTGGCGAAGGAGCCTTAAATGCGTTCCCGCTGCCGAATTCATATTCCGGAAGCCCTATATTATATTACCGTCGTTACGTACAGGCGAGTAGATATTTTTTCCAATTCAGCAAACGCTCGGTTGATGTTGCAAGTCATCGACCAACAACGGAGGCGATACGGTCTTTGTTTTTATGAGTTCGTTCTCATGCCGGATCATTATCATTTTATCATCGCACCGCCACGCGGTCGGAAAATCGGCGAAACCGTTCGGCACATCAACGGCGTGTTTGGGCTTCAATACAATCGGATTCGCGGCCAAAGCGGCCGGGTCTTTCAGCCGGATTATTATGATCACGTTGTTCGCGACGATGAAGATTACATTCGGATCGCGGAATATATCCACAATAACCCGGTGCGGGCCGGATTGGTTGAAAGACCA
>JAZDOF010000405.1:0-5706 GCA_043799015.1 Pseudomonadota bacterium
GCAAAGCGTCCTTCCAAGGTCAGCGTAACCGTGCGTCACGAAGGAATTCCTCCCCCACGCGGGTTCTGCACGGTTGATATAGCCCTGATCGACTGGAAGCGGGACAACTTCTTTCTAGTACTACTGGGGTTCGCCGTCGCCGCATTTATATGGCTGGCATACGCAAGCGACATAATCCGAGACGTAGGCGAGCAGCCCTGTATTAAGGAGGGCATGGACAGGACAAATCGAAAGCCTTACAGTTTGGCCCGACTGCAGATGGCCTCTTGGTTTTTTGTGGTGCTGGCCGCATATACCTACATTTGGATGGTAACGGGGGACCTGGGCGGCTTGACGCCATCGGTACTGACTCTGATGGGAATCAGCACGGCCACGTGCCTGGGATCCGCTTTAGTTGATTCGAGCTCCAGAACCGTTGATCAGGAGAACGAGCGGGCAAAACTCAAGCGAGAGAGAAAAGAGATAGAAAAACCACTCACCAAGGGGGCTGGCGAATCTAATGAGAACAAGCAGGGGGCTCAAGAGAGTCCGACTATAGGAGAAGGTTCGCCGGCCGAGACACAAGAGGTCCAGTCTCCGGACGACAATCCGGAGATCAAAAAGCTTAAGTTGAAAGAATTGGACATGAAGATAGGGGATGTTACCCAGGGCCTTATCAAGGATATCATCAGCGACGACAACGGTGTCAGCCTCCACCGATTCCAGATGTTGGGTTGGACCATCGTATTAACCACCATCTTCGTCATTGAAGTGCGGCAAGGCTTGGCAATGCCGGAATTCGATTCAACGCTGTTGGGGCTGATGGGCATAAGCGGTGGCGCATACATTGGGTTTAAGTTACCGGCCAAGGAGGGTTGAAGAAGGCCTGATTGCCTATCCGGAGCGGGCCTACCGCCTACAACGACTGAAAGGAGCCACCATGAAATTCATCCATGTCAGCGATCTCCATTACCATCGTGATCCGGCCGACAACAAGGATGCGGATGATCTCCTCAAGGGGATTCACAATGATTACCCGAACCATTTTCTTATCGTAACCGGTGACATAACCGACGACGGCCATGAAACCCAGTATGAGAACGCGTATGCGGCGCTTGCCCGGTTCAAGGGAAGGCTATTCATGGTGCCGGGTAATCATGATTTTGGAGCTGCAGGGAACTTCTACAGCAGAGAGAGGGCCGTTCGATTCGATGAAATGCTTATGCACCCCTTGCGTCAGGGAGGAACTTTCACCGGGGACAAGACCCCCGTAGTGAGCGTCCTCGAAGACGGAAGCACATCCGTCATGGTCATCGGCCTGGACAGCAATTTGGAAACGCTTCATCTCTTCGATTTCGCGTGCGGTGAAATCGGCGACCAGCAGCTCTCCGCGTTGGATACCGTGTTGAGCACTCCCGGGGCCGCCGGCAAAGTGAGGATGGTGTTCTTCCACCATCACCCGTTCATGCACGGCAACCCGTTCATGGAGCTGCTGGACGGCCGCGGGCTTATGCGGACGCTTTACGGACGGGCCGACGTGGTCCTCTTCGGGCACAAACATGTGTCAAAAGCATGGGAGAATCGGAACGGCATACGGTACGTGCTTGCTTCCGACAACTCACCGAGTAGCGCTTCGGTGAGGGAAATCACCGTGGACAAGGAGAGGATCACGGTTCAAGACATTCAGATTACTTACAGGAGCGGGGTAATGTAGACATACAAGATAAAAGGGTATCGTCCGGATCTTAGGGAATAACGGGGGAGTTCATCCGAGCTAATCCCGCGGAGACCATCAACAGAAGTTTCTTCATACATATTTGTTCTTGCGCACATGCCGTTCCGGATGCGGCATGAAGGGGAGGATCATATGCCGGAAATACGTTACCTTTGCCTTTCGGATCTCCATTTGGGAGAAGAGGACGGCTTGCTTACCGATTATGTGGGAGAGAAGAAAGCGCCCAAGCCCACTGAGGTCCTCAAGAAACTGAGCCGGTGTCTACGGTTCACCATAGAGGACTGCAACACCGCAAAGCCCGGTAAACCCGCCGTAAAGCCCATTCTCGTGCTCAACGGCGACACGCTGGAATTCGCGTTGAGTTCCATGAATCAGGCGGTTATGGCCTTTGAGGTGTTCTTGAAGGAGATTATGCCGCCGGGGCGTGAGCCGCTGTTCGGCAAGATCCTTTTCATACCCGGTAACCATGATCACCACGTCTGGGAGACGGCCCGCGAGACTCAGTACGTGGAGTACTTCTCCTCCCCCAAAGCCTGGCCCGCGGATAAGTTTTTGAAACGGCCTTGGCATACCACCAACGTTTTCTTGGATGTGGAAGGCCGGGACAGCGATGGAGACAAAGGTGTCCCCGCATATATGCTCCAAAGCGTGCTGAGGCGTCTCGATCATCTGAAGGGAATCGAAATACGAACGGCCTATCCCAATCTTGGAATAGTCGCTCCTGAGAAGAACAAATGTGTGGTGTTCACCCACGGCCATTACATTGAATCGCTGTATCATCTCATGAGCAAGCTCAAAACCCAGATCATACCCGGCCGCAAAGAACCGGAAGAGATTTGGGATATCGAGGAGGAGAATTTTTCTTGGATCGACTTCTTCTGGTCCACCATGGGAAGTGCCGGCCAAGTGGGTGAAGGTCTTGAAAGGATTTACGAAGCCTTTCAAAAACATGAGGAAGCGGCTGTTCTTTTGGCCAACTTCCTCAAGAGCATGTTGGGACTCGATCTAGGATACATAAAGCAGCAAGCGCTGGAGTACGTGATGTCCCAAATAGTCACAAGCATTATCCAAAGGGAGCGCGGTTGCGACGACGCCATCCTGGGTCCGGAGGCCGTCACGGGTCTTGACGCATTCATGGACGCCCTTCTTCGACAGATCGACAATGAAATCGAAAACCGCCCCACGCTCGGCCTAACGAAACGACCGGCGTTGACGTTGGTTCTGGGGCATACCCACAAGCCCTTTTCTTGGAGCCGAAATTCTCCTGAACGACCTTCGGCAATGCACACTAAGCAGCCGATGTACAACACCGGCGGTTGGATTGTGGAGACGGTGGATCCCGCCCCTAAACACGGGGCATCGGTGATGTTGGTGGACGAAAACATGTCCACGTGCGGCATTCGAGTGTACAACGAATCGGAGGACGGCGTCCCTAAGATCATACACGCGGAAACCGCGGACGACCCTTCGCCGGATTCCCAATCCTTCGACCGAGCCGTGCGTGAGTCTATAGTCAAACGGCTAAACGAGTGGGAGTCGCTCGGGCTGGAATTGACCGGCGAAGTGGACAACAGGCGCGAGGCATTGCGCGGGAGAGCCTCCAAATAGGAACACCCCGCATGATGTCGCTGTTGATAGGGTCGAGATTAACGGCCGCGAATCAACAGTTGACGGCAAAGAAGCGTCGGCCCGGTAAGGACGCGAGAACTCGTGGAAGTCGGCAAACAATTAAGACGTCGATCCAACCCCTAACAGCAGCCCACGAAAGATCTTCGAAGGAGGACGGACAAATGCAGTCGGCCCCGATTTCGTATGATTCACTGAGGAACATTGATCTGTATGATTTCCAGTCGCTATCCAAGCTGAGGGAGGCATATTTCAGTGCAGTGCCGGAAGTCTGCGTCGAGCGTCCGGCGCTTGTGACGGAGTATCACAAAAAGAACAACTTGTTTACCCACAATGGGGTCTCGGTGCTTGAGAAGGCCAAGGCATACCGGTTCGTCATGAAAAACCGCAAGCCAATGGTGCGTCATGAAATCGCGTACGACAAGAACATGAATTCGTTTCCGGTCGAGGATTCATCGCCGTTTGCGGGTTCCACCACCGGCAAGTTCAAGGGAGTACCAATATTTCCCGAGTTTGTCGGCCTTATGCTGTGGCCCGAATTGGGAACCATAAGCAAAAGGTCCGCAAATCCTTTTCACATGGCGGACGAAGATGCGCACGTACTGAACACCGAAGTGTTTCCCTTTTGGATGGACCGCAACATCTGGGAAATCACCAGATCGACGTATTATGAGAGGAATACCGGTCCGCTGAACCTGGACGAGATGAAGCTTTTCCAGAATCTGGTCTTTTTTCTCACCAGCAAACCGGTTTGCATATCGCATACGATTCCCGACTTCTCACGAGCAGTCAAGGAAGGATTACGCGCGGTAATACAAGACGCGGAAGACAGAAAAGGGGCTGCCCTGAAACCCGCTCGTAAGGAATTCTATGAAGCGGTTTCCACCGTGCTGGAGGGCATCATTGAGTTCGCGCACAATCTTTCGGTTCAGGCACGGAAGATGGCCGCGCGCGAGGCAACCGGTTCGCTCAAGCACATACAACTGATGGAAATAGCCGATACTTACGCATGGGTTCCGGAATTCCCCGCGCGTACGTTTCGTGAAGGCCTGACGACCGTATGGCTTTGTTGGATCGCCCTGCATCTTGAAAACTTCAATGCCGGCCTCAGTCTCGGCCGTCTGGATCAGGTGCTGTACGATCTATACCGGAAGGATGTCGATGGGGAGAGGCTGACGCCGGAGAAGGCCGTCGAGCTGGTGTCCTACTTCTGGCTCAAGATCGGCGACCATGTCCCGGCCATGCCCGAAACCGGGGAGCAACTCTTCGGCGGAACAGGCTCCAATCAGGCCATCACCATAGGCGGAGTGACGGGGGATGGCGGCGACGCGGTGAACGACCTCACGTACATCATGTTGAAAGCCACCGAAATCATGCAGCTCAGGGACCCCAACCTCAATGCCCGCTACTATCCGGGCATCAATTCAAGGGCATACCTGGAGGCCCTGTGCAAGGTCAACCTGAAGACGAAGGCCACTCCGGCCATACACAACGACAAGGCGATTATCAGGGCGCTCCAGGCCAAGGCCGCGGACGGCGATAAACCCGAGTACGCGAGGGATTACGGCATCGTCGGGTGCGTCGAACCTTGCAGCAACGGCCGGCACTATGGTCACAGTGCGGCCGTGCTCATAAATCTTGCTGCCGCCTTAGAACTAACCATGTACAACGGCCGGCACCGGCGAATAGGCGTCGGTCCCGACAAGCCGGTGATCAGCATGGAAACCGGGGACCCGACGGCATTCACCGGGTTCGATCAATTCAGGGAAGCATTCGGCAAACAACTCAACTGGATCATCGAACGAGCCACGGTCTTGAACGAACGGTTCGGCCGGACCCATCAGCGGTTCTATCCTACGCCCGTCCTTTCCGCCTTGTTTGAAGGACCCATGGAAAAGGGTAAGGACGTTATCGAAGGCGGGGCCGCGATGAATTCTTCAGGCGCGGCGATCATAGGTTTGGCCGACGTCTCGGACAGCCTGAGCGCCATAGAAGAGCACGTCTACAAGGAGAAGAGGATCTCCTTCGAGGACTTTCTTACCGCGTTGGACGCGGATTTCGGCGGCGACGGAACGTACTACGACCACAAGGTTGGCGCGCAGATGGGGTTCGATGCGCTTCACGTGTTGCTGAACGATCCCGAAAGGACGCCCAAGTACGGGAACGAGAACCGGAGCGCGGACGACAACGTTGCCTGGATGGTCAAACGGCTCGACGACAAGTTTAAGGACATTCCAAACTATAGAGAGGGGTATTTTCGGGTTGGCTACTGGACCATGACCATCCACGCGGGATTCGGAAAGCTGACCGGGGCCCTCCCGAGCGGTCGGAAAGCCCACGAGAACTTCACCAGCGGGGTCACGCCC
>JAZDOF010000422.1:0-3904 GCA_043799015.1 Pseudomonadota bacterium
AAGGCCAAGAAAGAGAAGAGATTAACCACCAAAGCACCAAGAAAACCGGGAACAAATCTTGTGTATAGTCTTCCCGATAAGAAAAAGGTGAACTTGCATAAGTTTTTCGTTTCCCTTTCATCTGTTCAATCCTGACGTGCATTTCATGTGTCCGTGTGCGACTTGTCACCGTGTCAAGTCGCCAAGTTAGTCTTTAATAACAAGGCTTTAATAGCCTCAAATAGTTCGTTCTGCTTCTTCCTGGACAGTCCCTCCACCACCATTCTCTTTCCGTCTTGCGTGCGGCTCACCTTGTATCCGGCAATCTCATCGAATTTCGGCGGTTTGGCTTTGCTTCCCTTCTTTTTCCCGGTCCGGAGATTACGGACCGTCTGCTCGAATTCCTTTACGGTCTGTTTTTCGGCATCTTCAGCATTATTCTCAAGGTACTCGACACAGTTCTTCAGCCTCGATGCGGCCTCCAGTTTCCTGATGCCCAGATGAGAAAAACGTGAAAGATCATCTCGAAAACTCCCGTAGACTCTGAGGTATCTGTAGTATCGTCTGTCCCGAAAGCCGGTGAGTTCCATCCACCTGAGGAACAGTCCTTTGGGCTTCAGAATTTCCCTCACCTCATACAAGAAACGTCCTGTATCATGGATCGTCTCGAGCAACTTCTCGGCAACCGGATATCCCTCCATGAAAAGCCCGATGAATTCCTCTTTCGTTTCGCCCTCAAATGAGACTTCCTCTCCCTTGTCATTCTTGATGGTGGTCGACCGGCGCAGATCCTCAATCTGTTCCTTGAACCGTTCGGCAGTTATCAGTTGCACGGGTCTTTCTTCGCTGCGGACAGCCCGTACGGGTGCGGTATCAGACAATCGACCGAGGGCAATGCCGGTGCTTCTCCGGGGCAGATTTTCTTCACTGTCCGACACGTGTATTCCTCCTGAAAAATCGCTTCAATCACAAAGCCACGAGAAACGAAGATGAGAAAAGATTTTCACCACAAAGACTCCAAGGCACCAAGGAAGACAAGAAGTTATCCACAGATTTCACAGACTGACACAGATTAAGAGAACAAGAAAACAACCACCGAAGCGCCAAGAAAACCGGGAACAAATCTTGTGTATAGTCTTCCCGATGAAAGGAACGTTGAACTTGCATGAGTTTCTCTTTTCTCTGTTCAATCCTGACGTGCATTTCATCTGTCCGTGTGCGACTTGTCACCGTGTCAAGTTGCCATATTCCCTTTTGATAACAAGGGGCTATTGGCCTCAAGCAGGTCATTTTGATGACAGGATAGGCCATCTTGCATGCTGAGATGAATAGGTCCTTGGTCTCACCCGTGAAGGGAATCTCCCGGCCTTTGTCGTCCCTGATCATTTCGCGTTGATTCAGCGAGGTCAATATCTGCTGGAATCTCTCTTCACCTATGACCGTCGGGGCTGAGCCCGAGACATTTACGGCTGATGGGTCCATGTTCGTAACCAACTCCTTACGTTGTTCAAACAACGCAGTGAACAGGTTTCCGGAGCTTAACCATGGCGTGCGGTCGTTGTTTCATGTTGGGAAACCCCCGGATCGCAGGAAGGCGAGGGCTCTGAGGCGCCTCGGTCGGAATGAAATGTTGCCCTTGTTGCAGGCTGCCCCCACCGGGACAGTTTGATGATTGCCGTGAATGTTTCACGGACGATAGCACCCCGCCAAAACGATTGTCAAGTTTTTTATTATCCGTATCCTTCCCTGCTTAAAATCTATTTATTATCCCAAAACCGGATGATCTCATGGACCGGCAAGGCCTTTGCCGATAGAGCAATGATTCGGCGGCCTGCCGAGCCGTTGATTCTGTTCCATGGGTCATACCCGTTAGACAGAACAGACCATACGTGCCACCAAGGGGCAGGGGGGGCGGTTCACGCCGCACGGCCGGTGAGAACGCTCGGAGGGAGATCGAACGCCTTCCGGAGAAAAAGGGACCCCTTCGCGTCGTGTCGGTCCCCGGGTTGTCCGTAGTCGTCCCCGTCGCGTCCTCCGGAAAGAGGAAAACCAACCACCAAGCCACCAAGAAAGAGAAGAAGGTATCCACAGATTTCTCCGATTTACACAGATTCAAAGGCCAAGACAAGAAAGACCAACCACAAAGGCACTAAGACACAAAGAAAGCCCAGAAGGCAAAGGCATTGTAGGGGCAAGGCGTGCCGTGCCCTTGTGGATCCCGGCCCCCGGCCTGCGCCGGGGAGACGCCCGGCAGCGACGCCGGGACGCTACCGAAGCCAGGGACACCGGCAAAGCTCGCCTTCTCGGTAGCGCCGGCCTCCGTGCCGGTATTCTTCGGTTTGCCGCCATCGCCCGGCAGAGACGCCGGGACGCTACTGAGGCCCGGGACGGCGAAAGCCCACCTTTTTGGTAGCGCCGGTCATCTTACGCCTTGTACAGCGTTGCGGCGCCCGTTTCTCGACAGATGCGGTTCGCTTCGCTCACCACATCCTACGGCTTCCATATATCATCATAATCACAAGCGTCCGTACGTGCCTTACTTATGGATGTTTCACTGTGTAAAATGAACACGGTTGCCGCAAATAACATGCCGGTTGCCGCGCGCGTACCGCTTTGTCACGCTGCGGCTTGAACCGGCGTCGCTTGCCATGGCTCGCCCAGCATCGGGCTAAAGGATAGCCCGATTTCATCGTTTGCGGCCAGGCCGTAGATTTCGTCTTGGCCCGGGCCTCCGAACAGGGTATCCGCGTTCTCCCGACCGAACAACACATCGTCACCCGCGCCGCCGTCCATCAGATCCTTGTCGGCCGTGCCCACAAGGTAATCGTCGGTGTCCGTGGGCGTCGCCGCGATCTGCTGCATCATGGCAACATCCCACATTGTGCCGTCGGCAAACTGGAGCTGTTCGATCTTGAATGCGTCGCCCGCGCACCAGTCCTTCATCTGCAGCGTGTCGTCGCTTCCGTCAATGGAAAGGAACAGGTCATAGCCGCCCGCTTTGAGCGAAACATCGGAGGTGAGCACGTCCGGGCCGAGTAGAATCGTGTCGATATTCCCCGCGGTTGTGTCGACGTCCGTGATGACGTCATGACCGTAGCCGCGGTCAAAGGCGTAGGTGTCGCTGCCGAAGCCGCCGTCGGCATAATCGTCGTCCGCGCCGGGGTCCAGAAAATCATTGCCGGCGTAGCCGGATAACCGGTCCGAACCCGCATACCCTTCGATGGTATCCGATGAAGCGTAGCCCCGCAACAGATCGTCATCAGGCGTGCCCTGAAGCATCATCTGTTCCACCGTCGCCACATCCCACACCGTACCGTCGCCGAAGCGGATTTCCTCGACCTGCCGGCCATGGGAATCATCCCGGAACCAGTCCTGAATGGTCAGCGTGTCCGTGGTGCCGGATATGGAAATCACCAGGTCGTCGAGCTCACGTTTGAGCGCGACGTCGGCAGCGGCGATGCCGGCATTGAGCACAACCGCATCGGTATTGCCCGGGGTGGTATCATCTTCCATAATGATGTCATTGCCCGAGCCGCCCCCGAACCGGTAGGCGTCATCGCCCAAGCCGCCCATGAGCAGATCGCTGTCCGGCCCGCCGTCGAGCAAATCCTGTCCCGGCCCGCCATACAGTTCATCCGCATGGTCCCCGCCAAGCAGCGTATCCGCACCGTCCATACCGAACAACCGGTCCCTGCCGGCATACCCGGCAAGGGTATCCGCCGTGGCATACCCGATCAACAGATCGTCTCCCGGAGTCCCCTGCAGAGCCCTTTGCTTGATGGTATCCACGTCCCATACGGTGCCGTCCGCGAATTGGATACGCTCGATCTGCCATTCCGTAGAGTCATCCAGGAACCAATTGTGGACGGTGAGCGTGTCGCCCGTGCCCACAACGGCCAGCACCAGGTCGTCGTCCACATGCCGC
>JAZDOF010000427.1:0-5795 GCA_043799015.1 Pseudomonadota bacterium
CGGCGGAGAAGCAGGAGAGAGCGGAAGAGATTGCGACGCGCTTGGGTGACAATAATTTCTGGCACTCCCACGGCAGAATGATAGGCCCGACAACATTGACTACCGTGCTAAGACTAATAATAAACGATTATTCGGCAGATAACGTGCTTAGGCCGATGATTCGTTCGTACAACGATTTGTTGACGGATTATATTGCGCGAGGCGGTTATCAGATATTTATGCATAGCCGAGAGTTCTTCTAATCAGGGAGTATTCCAATGTCCATTGTCGATGATGTCAATAAGGTGATTTCAGAGTTCCCCGCCAACGCTGAACATCCAGCTGAACTGGCCCGCTTGAGTCGATTCTTCGTTGAGATGAAGCGGGCAGGCATAGCCAAGACACAAGAATACAATCTCCCGCGACCGAACACTCTAGGACGCGTCGTGGTAAAGGGCTTTCACACAAGTGTTTCCGGGTCGATCGAAGGGCCACAATGATGTGTTGACTGTCTGAAGCCGATGGGCAGCGAAAACAGGCCATTATTCGAACAAGAGCCCGCGAATGTGGCGACACTTCGGCAGAACAGAGCATCTTCCTCATGGGGCACGCCCAATTTCATCATGGACATTTTGTAACCTCACACGAAACGGCTTGAAGATCGGTAGAAGCAGCATCATGACGGCTGTTCATGGTCCTCCGACCGACACACGAAATTTTCGTCCAAGTTGTAGTTGCCTTCCAAGAAGCATTTGGCGAGCTTTTCCACGCTTGCTTCCGACGTCATGAGCATGTCCATCTGGCGTGTGAACTGGAGAAGACGACCCACCCAATCGAGTTTATGCTCGATAAGTGCTTGTTCGTACTTGTAGTAACGGGCATCTATTCGATCTTCCCGGACCTCAACGGCGAAATCGAGCGCCTGGAACATCCTCGCGATGGAACGGGCGCGCCTGCTTCTTCGTACGTCGTCGGCCGCTCCGCCTTTGAACGAGAAGGTAATGTAGTTCTTGTTCAAGCTTTCGCCGCAGTACGAATCCAATGCGCTGTAATGATAACCGATCCTTGAACTGAAATTCAGGTAAGTATCGGAAATGATCGCGTAGCTACGGTCGCCGAAACGCTCCGAGACCGGGGTGTTGCTCAGCATCTACTCTCTCATGACGGACATGAAGCCGCCGAAGTCGATCGGTCGAGGTCCTTGCAGCTTTCGTCCGACGTGCAACATGCCTCTCAGGAGCGAGCCGAACGGCTTGGAGGTAACCTGGTCGACCGTAACGCGGCCCGCAAAGTCGGAGCCCCCTTCCAATCCTCCCCCCAGATCGATTACATGGAGATCGAGAGGGATCGGGGCCACAAGCTTTCTGGCGCCGCCTCCTTCCGTATCCGAGAGAAAGTCGCTCAAGCGAAACATTTCCCTGTAAGAGTACTCGTGAGCAAACCGCATGATGTCGTGAAGGGTCTTGCAATGACTCGGGGCGAACTCCGGTGATCTAGGGTCTATTAGGTTGAGCGGGACTATCCAATCGGCGACCCGGCGCAGGGTCCCGTAGACGGGTGTATCCTTCATGGCCGATTCCCTGGAGCGTTGGAGGGATAACAGCTCGGGGACCCTGTCGCGATAAACGCGACCCGAGTAGGCATCAACGGTAATCTCCGTCCCCTGGGGGATGATCGACGTGGCGGTTTTGGCCGCGACGATGGTCGGGACCCCAAATTCCCTGCTCAATGATGCCATGTGGCCGGTGACGCTGCCTGCGTCGGTAACAATGGCTTGAGCTTTCTTCATCACCATGACGAACTGGGGAGTGGAGTGCTTCGCTATCAGCACGCCCCCATCCGGGAAATCGAGCAGGTCTTCATCGCTCCGTACGTGAAACGCGGGTCCGAATCCGACTCCCGGAAAAACCACAGCGCCGCCTTCCAACAGCAGGGGATAGCCTTCGAATGCGGGGAAGCCCTCGGCTCCCCGTTCATCAAAGGCCTCGAGATGGAGAGGTCGCGTCTGCAAAACCACCAGTCGCCCGTCCTCGTCGAGCGCCCACTCGATATCCTGAGGGTATTCATAATGTTTTTCAAGCGTTATGGCCCAGTTAGCAAGCATCCTGATTTGGTCCGTCGTTAGACACGGGGCATCGGCCTTGTCAGGGGGGACCGCCTGTTCCTTCAAACCTCCACCGGGATTTGAGACGAGCTTAACGGGCTTATGCGGGATTTTGACATTTGAGATGGAGCGGGTCTCGTCTTTGGTAACTTCGTAGCTGTCGGGCGTCACCACACCGTCTACGGCGTACGGCCCCAGCCCCCAAATAGCATTTATCAGGACGTTGTCGTGCAGCAGGTCCACTGGGTGGCGCGAAAACATGACTCCGCTAACGACCGATTGGACCATCTCAATGCAGGCTACGCTCATGGAAACGTCCTCGTCCCTCATCCCCTTGTTCAATCGGTACGAGATCGCCCTGGGAGTGTACAAGCTTGCAATCACTAGTTTGTACGTTTCCACGACCCTGTCGTGCGGCACGTTAAGCACCGACAGGTACTGGCCGGCGTAAGAAAGTTCACTATCTTCCCCTATGGCGCTACTCCTTAGGGCGACCGGCACTTCTAGTCCGCTAAGACCGCCCCTTTCTCGCCGAACCCTTTCGACCATCTCGCCATAGGACGAGAGAATGGCCTCACGAAGCTCATCCGGGACCGGCGCGGTGATGATTAGGCGCTGGATCTGCTCGCTGACTTCGTTGACGGCGTTGGGATCGGTGGGATCAAGGTCCATGCGCATTCGATTGATTTCTTCTATCAGATTGTTCCGTTGGAGGAAGAATTCATAAGCGTTTGTAGTTATTGCGAAGCCACGCGGAATAGGCAGTCTTACACGGTTCCTAAGCTCGCCGAGGTTGGCGTTCTTTCCTCCCACCCAATCCACCATTTCCTTGCGGATCTTCGAGTAGGGGATGACAAACTCCGAGACGGGCAATTCCTTGCGTTTTCCCAACTCGCTCTTGATCAGGCCGTCGATTCCGTCCACCGCATCGAATAGCGGACGGTAGGTATGGCCCGCCAAATCATCGAGGCTCTTTACCATTCTCAGCGTGTGGAATACGGCTCGGGATGCCTGGGACCTCACGTAAGACATTCCGAAAACCTGTTGGCCGCGCAGCTTCTCTTCCAAATCCGTCAGGATATTCAAGAGCTCCGTGTTGGATGCCAGCAAGTCCTTGAAACAAGTATACTTAAACCGGAATAGACGGGATACGCGATCTCCCGACGGCCCCGCCGTTCCGTTCTTCCAACGTTTTATTCTCTCTATGAGATTGTTTATGAAGGCTGCCATGAATGCTCTACCCTGGTGCTCGGTATATTAAGCCAATCGAGCAAGAAGCATGCCCTGTCGGTAACTTCGGCAGAACGACCCAGCTTTGAGGCGGTGCCTTCCAGAGGCCTAAGACGGCCTGTGCGCGCCATGCCGGCCCGATCATTCGATTACGGCTGTTCCCCAACGCTCCGGAGTACGCGTGCGACGAGTTTCGGGTCGTATCGCACACCGGTCATCAAAGCTCGGTCAATGAAAGGGCCCAACGCGGATATGAGACCCAACAGTTTTGCCCGCCCGAGAAGTCCGAGCACTCCTACGACTCTCAACCCCACGGACAAAGCAGCCCGCCGCCCTTTCCTCTCGTCGATGCAAACCATCGGAATAGATCGCTCTAAAGCAAGTTGAATAACCGCCGCTTCTCCTCTATCCAGGGCCGAGAGAACCACAGGCGATATGGGTTCACGCAGCGAGCACACATTGAGCCACCCCGGCTCCACTCTCGGGTAACCTGCCGCCTCACCTTGGGCAAGCTCCTCTCTCACTTCTTCGGGGCAGACAAAAGTGAAAGGAAGCCCTCCAGGGAGATCCAGCGCTTCTATGCGCGCCAATGTAATCAAAGGACCGGTATTAATGACAATGTTGTCAGTCATTGCGCAGGAATTCAAGTTCCGACTCCGCATCGTCGGAACGAAGATTGGTAATGGACACCCCGACTCTCGGAAGAGAGAGAAGAAAGTCCACCCGTCCCATGCCGCATAGACCGGCGGCCTGGCCGGAGGAAAGCCTTCCAAGCTCGTACAGTTTGGAAGCCAACAGGAATTTGGCCTCTTCGACAAACTCATCTTGTGTTAGGTTCATACAGAAGAGCACATCATCTCCATAATCAATCGTTAGCGTATGTCCCATAGACTCCCTCCAGCTTGGTTGAACGGTTGTGGAAGAAGTAGGCGATGCCCGCCCCTTTTCCCTTCGTGAGTCCCAGGCCCGCTCTTTTAGTATGCTTTGTATTCACTGAATCGGCAAGAGGGAAACCGCTGCTCGAATGCCGTCATCAACGGCCTGCAGGGTTTCGCGACTCACGAACGATCAAGAGCCTACCCTGCCCGTTTTACACGTTGTAAAGAAAACCGACATTGTATGCGGCTGTATAGACGGCTTGGGGAGACGAGTCCGGATGAGGCCGACACTTTGGCGTGCCGAGTAACCGTAGTTGCCACGTCGCCCCCTGGCCTTTGGCACCGCCTTTGCAAGGAAGAAGGCATGTTTGGCGAATCCCGGTGTTAACACGCCGTATGAGAGGAGATCTTCCTTCATGAAAAAGACTTGGTTCAGAATTGTTCAACTCGGCATAGCGGTATTCTTGTCCCTCCCGGGCCTTGCGATGGCCGCGGCGGAGAAGGCGGCCCCGATAATAATCGTCGCCGACAAACGGCTGGTCGAATGGGGACCCAGCGTATACTTCCTGAATTTGTACAACACGGATCCATTCATGTTCGGGCTCGTGTGTGCGCTCATCACTACATTTCTCGGAGTAAGCTTCGGGCTCGTCACGGATCAAATAATGAAGCACACCGGCATCGATCTCACATCAAGAAAGATAATCGAACACTAGACCGGATTACAGCACGGTTAGGAGGAGGGCACTTATGGAATGGTTGTATATGTACATGCCGATTGCCGGGTTTAACATCTTCTGGCCCGGTCTCTTACTAATAGGCTTCGCAGTGGGTGTTATCGGCGGCTTCTTCGGAATGGGCGGCGCATGGATGGTCACACCCGGTCTGAACATTCTCGGCTTCCCCATGGCATACGCCATCGGAACGGACATAGCCCATATCGCCGGTAAATCGATGATCTCCACGTTCAGACATTCCAAATTCGGAAACGTGGACTATAAACTGGGCATCATCATGGTAATAGGTACCGTAATCGGTATCGAGTGCGGCGCCCAAATAGTCATGTGGCTGGAGCGCATCGGAAAGATCGGCAGCGTCGTACGTTGGGTTTACGTATGCGTGCTTGCCCTGATCGCACTCATGGTGTTCGCCGACTATTACAAGGCGCACAAAAAGAAGAAGGCCGGCATCGTGAGTGAGAAGGGCGCGGAGGGCTTCACATGGTACAAGACCCTTCAGAAGATCAATATCCCTCCCATGATGGAGTTCAAGGTTTCCGGTTTCCGTTGCTCCATGTGGCTTCCGGTCTTCATCAGTTTCGTGACCGGCGTCCTGGCCGGCTTCCTGGGTATCGGCGGCGGCTTGTTGAGAATGCCGGCCTTGGTTTACTTCATCGGCTGCCCTACTCACATAGCGGTTGGAACCGACCTGTTCGAGGTTATGATTTCCGGCCTTTACGGCACGTTCACCTACGGGGTTAAGGGCCGTATCGAAATCTGGGCGGTGTTCGTAATGCTGTGCGGCGCGGCCATCGGGGCGCAGATAGGCACGGTGGCGACCAAGTACGCCAAGGGATACGGAATCCGAGTTGCCTTCGGTCTGGC
>JAZDOF010000449.1:0-2745 GCA_043799015.1 Pseudomonadota bacterium
TTGCCCAAGAGGACCGACTTGCCGGAAACGGTCCCGCGAACCCCCATGCCGGAGAGAGCCTCAAAATCCTCCACAGGCAGCGGGGCTATTCCTTCAGCCCGGCCTTTCCCGACTATGGCCTGCGCCAATGGGTGCTCCGAGACTGCTTCAATGGATGCCGCTATCTCTAGGACTCTTTGCTTGTCGGAGTTTTCTCCATTCAGAACATCCGTCACCTCGGGTTCGCCCCGTGTCAGCGTGCCTGTCTTGTCAAACACCACGGTGTTGAGCTTGTACGCCTTTTCGAGAATCTCTCCGCCCTTGATCAGGATGCCTTTTTCAGCTCCGATGCCCGTGCCGACCATTACCGCGGTGGGAGTTGCCAATCCCATGGCGCACGGACAGGCAATGATGAGCACCGAGACGAAATTGAGCAGCGCTCGGCTGAAAATAGGGTCGGGGACCAGGAAGTACCAAACGAGAAACGTCACGACCGCAATACTCATGACGATCGGCACAAATATGGATGCAACTCTATCCGCGACGCGTTGGATGGGCGCCTTAGATCCCTGGGCCTCTTCCACAAGTTTAATGATCCGTGCCAAGGCAGTCTCCGCTCCGACCCTTGCGGCACGGAACGTAAAGGTCCCGCTTTTGTTCATCGTCGCGCCGAATACTTCGCTGCCGGCCTCCTTGCCCACCGGGATACTCTCCCCGGTGAGCATGGATTCATCTACGGCCGACACGCCCGAGAGGACGACCCCATCCGTCGGGATCTGCTCCCCCGGCCTCACGAGAACAACATCTCCCACGGAAACCAGCTCAATGGGAATGTCCGATTCGCTGCCGTCCTTACCGATCACCCGCGCAGTCTTGGGTTTGAGTTCCATCAGCCGTTTGATCGCACTGGAGGTCTTGTTCTTGGCACGGGCTTCGAGGAACCGCCCGAGCAGGATGAGCGTGACTATCATCGCCGCGCCGTCGAAATAGACGTGGGGAGCCACGCCGGCTGATGCGAAGAATCCCGGGAACACCATGACGGCAGTGGAGTACAAGTAAGCGGAAAGGGACCCAACGGCCACCAGGGTATTCATATCCGAAGTTTTCTGACGGGCCGCCTTGTAGGCCCCGATGAGAAACCGGTCCCCGACCCACAGCACCACCGGAGTAGCCATTATGAAGAGGAGAGGCAGAAGGATCCGCTCGGGAATGGTCCGGAGAAACGGAAAAAGGTCCGGCATGGAGCCGGCGTGAATAAGAACACTGAGCACTATGCCTACGGCCAGTTTGATCTTTAGGTCCCGGAGTTCAGCTTTGCGGGCTGCCTCAAGGGGATCCTCCCCGGTTTCGCCGCTCACTCCGAGAAACTGGTAACCCGCCTCGTCCAACGCGTTCTTGAGTTCCGGCAACGCCGTTACCGAAGGATCGTACGAAACCATGGCCTTGGATGTGGCGAGATTCACCGATGCTTCCTCAACCCCGGCCACCGACTTCAGCGTATTCTCGACCCTGCGGACGCATGCCGCGCAACTCATGCCCCCGACCGATATGACGGTCTTGCGGGATTTCGTTGGTCCGCTCGGCTCGGTTTCGATAACCTGGTATCCAAGGTCCTTCACCTTTGCCCTTATCTTTTCGCGATCTACCCTGTCGGGATCGTATTCGACCACCGCCTTTTCCGTGGCAAGATTAACAGAGGCCGAACCGACCCCGTCCAGGGCCGCTATGCCCAGTTCCACCCGGCGCACGCAGGCCGCGCAGCTCATTCCGTGAATTTGTATCGTTTCTCTAGCCAATTTCATAACCGGCCTTTTCTATTTCTTTGTGAACGGATGCCAAACTCACCGATGGATCGTGCTCCACCACGGCCTGCCCTTTGTCCAGATCCACCTTTACGCCGGTCACACCCGGAAGTCCGTTCAATGCTTTCGCCACGGCGTTTACACAATGGTTGCACGACATACCCTTTATCGTTACGATACTGGTCATAATGGTAATCCTTTCCTTGTTTGGGGGGAGGCGTCTCGCCTGTTCGCCATCGCGACTTTGGTAGGGGCAGGCCCCATGCCTACCCTGGGCACCCACAGGGGGGTGCCCCTACAGAGGTTAGGGTCCGTCACGAAATAGATCTTTCATTTTTGCAGATCACAATCCCGGCCTTGAAAGACCGGTCTACTGTCATACGGTCCCTCCGGGACGTTAAGGCTCCCAAGCCCCTACAGGGGCGGCCGAAAGTAGCCCGGTACTTCAGTGCCGGGACCGACGCCGGCGTTCGTTGACCGACACGGTTGTAGGCGTTATTCTGCGACAGACACTTGACAGCCGCGCGTTCACAAGAATGCGTCACCGTAATTGCGGAACGCATCCCTCAGCGCAACCGCCGCTTCCAGAAAGCCATAACTCCGTCACGTCCGAACATCAGCTGAACCAGCTCCCATCCGTCCAAGCCCCGCTCGTTCATCAGGTCCGCCAAGGCCTGAGGCTCGTCCGCTGGAATCTCTTCGATTCCGCAGTCTCCCTCTTCAGAGCAGAAATAGACGACCCGACCGAAGCTGTCCGCCCTATGCCGCGAAATTTCATATTCGAACCTGTCCATGGTCGCTCCTTTTGATCTTTCTCGATTAAAAAGTAATGCCCGAAGCGGACGTTTACAATAGGGGATGGTTCCGAGAGGAGAGAACGGTGTGGAATGTTACACAAAAAAGCCGGTCGAAAAACGGCCCGGATCCGTCTGCCCACTTTGGGCAATGCCGAGGAACCGGCATA
>JAZDOF010000451.1:0-6431 GCA_043799015.1 Pseudomonadota bacterium
TCCGCGGGGGCCGATTTCTTGTTCGCAAAGGGCTCGCTGCCGTGGGATGATATAGTAGGTTTGATCGAGGATCGGCAGGACGCGGCGCTTGGTGCGCTGAAAAGCTGAGGCATCGTCCCGACCGACGCGCATACCCTGTGGGACCCCATGGGATAAGGGGTTTCCCCCGAACCAAATAGGGCTATCTCCCCATTTACGGGATTTGGTTTTCAACACATACTTGCTTTCAACAGGAAAGCCTTTCCATTTCCGGGATGTGACGATCGAAGGTTGCGATGATATCGAACACCCTTCGCATTGTGTCCCGGGGCCGATCGGGGGTTCATGCTCTCCTTGACCGCGGAGAGGACCCCGGGTAGGCAATCGGCAACCTGTTGTACGGCCCAATACAATTAAGACGGGATGATCTATGGCGCATTCGGAAATCTGGAACGACAAGATGTTGTTGGTGGTTGACGATGAAGAGGATGTCCTGGAAGCGATCCAAGATCTCCTCCCGTCGGCACCCGGCATGATGGTACACACCGCGACCACATTCGAAAAGGGCAGGGAGTTGCTGGCGTCCTTTTCCTACGACCTGGTAATTCTGGACATCATGGGGGTAAGGGGATTCGACCTGCTGAAGATAGCAGGCCTTGCCAAACTGCCTTGCGTCATGCTGACCGCTCACGCCGTAAATCCGGAAGCATTGAAGAAGTCCATCGAATTGGGGGCCCGCGCGTACCTGCCCAAGGATATGCTGCCCTTCCTGGTCCCTTTCCTCGAGGACGTAATGAAGCTAAGCTACCAGTCGGTGTGGAACAAGACCATGGACCGCTTGGGCACATTGTTCAACGAAAAATTCGGGTCGGACTGGAGGAAAACGGAGCAGTCGTTCTGGAAGGACTTCCAGAAAACCCTTTCTCTGGATGAAGGCGTAATAATTAAATAATGCACGGGTAAGCACGCGAACGGATTCTTTCGATCCCAATCCGAAGCTCGAAAAAAAAGTTGCCGAATACCCTGCCGGTTTGCAAGACTTAGATCCAAAAGAGCAATGACCCGATCGGGTAATTGACGCAACCTATTTTTCGTCATGGAGCATGAGATGGATTTCGATCTTAGTATGGAACAACGTATGATACAGGACATGGCGTACAAGTTCGCGGTGAATGAAATAGCGCCCATTGCCCTGGAGTGCGATCGAGAAGAGAAGTTTCCGCGAGCGGTATGGCAAAAGGGCTGTGAAGCAGGGCTTGTCGGCGCCGTCATCCCCGAGGAATACGGCGGACCGGGGTACGGATGGTTTGAATTTGCGCTGATCGCGGAACAAGTGTGCCGGGTGGACATGGGTGGAGGTATGGCGGTATTAACCCCGACCTTCGGCTCGGAACACATTCTTTTCTTCGGCTCTCCGGAACAGAAATCCAAGTGGCTGCCGCGGTTGGTTCGCGGGGAAGCTATGGCTGCCGGGGCCTTCACGGAACCCGATGCCGGTACGGACGTCGCGGCCATACGCACCAAGGCCGTAAAGGACGGCAACGACTATGTGATCAACGGCACCAAGATGTTCATTACCAACGGCACCATCTGCGACTTCATGTCGGTGCTGTGCGTGACCAATCCGGATGCGGAACAACGTCATCAGCGAATGAGCATTATCCTGGTGGAAAGCGATCGACCGGGCGTCAAGGCCATCAAGATAAAAGGTAAGATGGGCATCAGGGCCAGTGATACCGCGGAAATCGTGCTTGATAACGTGCGAGTTCCCCAGGAGAACCTCATCGGCGAAGAAGGCCGCGGCTTCTATCAACTCATGCACTTTTTCGACGCCACTCGGACCATGGTGGCCGCGCAGGGAGTGGGCCTGGCCCAAGGCGCACTGGATCGTGCCGTGAAGTACTGCCGAGAAAGAAAAACCTTTGGCCGACCGCTCATGGCCAACCAAGCCATACAGTTTCAATTGGCGGAGATGGCGACGAGAATAGAATTGGCAAGGACCCTCACCTACAAGGCCGCATGGCTGGTGGACCAAGGCCGAGTCGACCCCGGTTTGAACGCGATGGCGAAATACTATTCCGGAGAAACGGCGGTTTGGGTTTGCGACAAAGCACTCCAAATGCACGGCGGATACGGTTACATCGACGAATACGACGTCCAACGGTGCTACCGGGATGCCAAGATACTGGAAATTTATGAAGGTGCGAAAGAAGCCGAGAAGATGACCATCGCCCGTCGGGCATTCTGACGTCTATGCGCACTGATGGAAGAACCTGAGCTCGGTAGTAGGGGCGAAATATCGACGGCGGAATCCTTGGTGTTTCGTCCCCTCACCGCTCGGGGCGGGCCCGGGATGTCCTCTTGATCCGATACGTTTTGGGTTCCGAGTCCGGTAGGAGATGCCGCAGGCCGGCATAGCTCCGGTCCGGACAGACTCAGATAAGGTTAGGAGAGAAGAGATGAGACGTTTGGTTTTGCTGTCGCTGTTGTTGGTCTGGGGAACGATGCACTTAGGAGTCGCCCCCTCCCTCGGCCAGGAACCAATCAAGGTCGGAGTGCCCACTTCCTTGACCGCATTGGAGGGAAGGGAAGCGCTCAAGGCCGTGGAAATGGCCGTTGAGGAAATCAACGGCAAGGGTGGGGTCAAGGTAGGAAATTCGAAGCGTCTCATCAAGCTTGAGACCATAGACCTGCGTGATTCTTCTCCCGGTGTTCCCGTGTCGGAAGCCCTTCTGGGGATCGAGAAGATCATCACCGAGAAGAAGGTGCATGCCATTCTGGTCGGGCCCTTTAGATCCGAAGCGCTGCTTGCCGGCATGGATCTGCTGGCCAAATACAAGGTGCCCATGCTGGGCGCCATTGCCATGACTCCGAAGTCGGAAGAAAAGATACGCCAGGAACCGGACAAGTACAAGTATTGCTTCCGGGTCACGCTCAATTCCAAGCATTTGGTAAGCTATCTTGTGAAGACTTTGGGGCTGTTGAACGCTGAATTTGGTTACAAGAAGCTCTTTGTCATGAATCAAGACGTACTGTGGGCCAAGTTGACCGGTGAAGCCACCGGCAAGGTGGTTGCGGAGAAGTTTGGATGGGAGACCCTGGGCACGGAAGTGTATCCCACGGGGTCATCGGACTTTTCCGCGGGTCTCAGCAAGGTGCGAACCAAGCAGGCCCAAGTGGTGCTGCCCGTATTCGACATGCCCCAGAGCGGCATATTGCTCAAGCAGTGGAAGGCCATGAAGATCCCCGCGATCCTTTGCGGATTCATTTCTCCCATGTCCGGCCCGGGCGCATGGAAGACCTTCGACGGCAAGATCGGCGGCCTTCTCAACGCGAACTTTGAAATAGGCAGCGCCATTCCTACCGAGAAATATGCGCCTGCCAAGAAGTTTTACGACGATTACATGAAGAAATACGGCGTGCCCATGGAGGCGGGACACGGACCGGCTCCCGCATATGACTCCGTCTTTGTCCTCGCCGAAGCAATCGAGCGGGCGGGCTCACTGGACCCCGACAAGCTCGTCGACGAGCTCAAGAAGACCGACCGTCAAGGCGTTGTTGGGCGGATCAAGTTCGATGAGGGCAACCAAGTGGTCTACGGCGATGATCCGGCCCAAACGGCCACCGGTTGTATTTCACAGTGGACCGAAGACGGAAAGCGGGTCATCGTATTTCCCCAAGCTCTGGCGGAAGGCAAAATCGTGCTCCCCGATTGGATGAAATCGGCAAAATAACCGCAGCGTTTTCTCCCGCGGCCGGCCCGTCCCTTAAGGCTCATGATCGGGACGGCCGGCCTTTGCCAAGGCTTGACCGGCATGAATGAGGCCCGGAAGTCTCTTGGTAGACTACTCGGCGAAGCGGTAGGAAGCGTCCGCAAACGGTATCATCCGGCGGGTCGGACGGAGGGCGCCGGCAGAACTGCGGGCGACCGCCCCTTCATCGGAGTAAAACGAAAGTTTGAATCTGAGAGCGGAAAAACATGATTGAAGTGACCCTAATTTACGGCTTCGTCAACAGCATTATCCTCGCACTAATCGCGCTGGGATTCAGCTTGACGTTCGGCATCAGCGGCATCTCCAACTTTGCGTATGGGGCCTTGTACGTGATGTCCGGTTATTCGGTTTGGATATTCATGAACAAGCTTTCAATCCCCTTCCCGGTCGCCGTGGTTTTGTCCGTGCTCCTGACTTCGGCCTTGGGCGCGGTAGTCTACCGGCTGGTGTTGCTCAGAGTCAGGGGGCAAGTGATCTCCGAGGTCATCGCAACATTCGGGGTGGGGTTGGCGATCCTGGAGATGTTCCGGTACCTCGGCTTCACGGGTTTTGAGTACACGATCCCCGTATTCACCGACGGCAGCATCATGATAGGCGACACCTACGTGGATCACCAGAGACTTTGGATAGTCGGCATAGGGATTGTGGTTGCAGTGGCCCTCTACTTCTTCACTCATCACACAAGGCTCGGGCTGGCCTTTAGAGGTATTGCCCAAGACGAACGCACGGCCCTTTCGCTGGGAATCAACTCGGATCGAATCGCAGGCATCAGCGTGGCGTTCGGGTCGGGCCTTGCGGCCGTGGCCGCGGTGGTGATCCTTCCCAGGGGCAATATTTCGGTAAACGACGGGTACGATGTGCTCATAAACGCTATGGCCGTATGCATAGTCGGCGGCCTAGGCAGCACCGTGGGAGTGGTGGTGGCGTCGTTTCTGATCGGCTACGCCCAGATGATCACGGACACGGTCTCCGGTCCACACTGGAAGATGATCGTATCGCTCATAGCGATCCTGGTTATCTTGGTTTTCAAGCCCAGTGGACTTTTCGGTAAACAAAAGGAACTCGAAGAAAGAATTTAGGGTTGGCCTTTCCATGAAGCAACGACGCAAAGAGAGAATAGACCGTGGTATCAAGGCGCGCAGCGACGATGTTTTTGCTCTCACTTCTTACAGAGAGATGCTTTACGTCACGCTGCCGCCGGCCATCCCGGTAATCGCATTGCTGATTATGCCGCTGGTGCTTCCCGTATACTGGCAGAAGGTGTTGATTTCCACCTGCGTATTCGCGCTTCTTGCCATGAGCTGGGATTTTCTTGTCGGCGTGGGAATGGTATCGCTCGGGCAGGCGCTATTCTTCGGAGTCGGCGGTTACTTGGCCGGCATACTTGATAAATATCTTGGGCTTCCCATATTGGTGACAATCCCGATGGCGGCTTTGCTGGGCGGATGCATCTGCACCATCTTCCTTTTGCCGGTGCTTCGGCTGCGAGGGGTGTATTTTTCAATGGTAACCCTCGTGATCCCGCTGATGATGGAACGCATAATCGAGGCTACCGGAATATTGGGAGGCACTGAAGGTCTTACGGGACTCAAACCTTTCCACAACCACTGGGTAGAGATGTACGCCGTGATCATATGTACCCTGATTGCCCTCTTTGGGCTCCGCAGGCTCGTGACCACGGATTACGGCTTGGTCCTCAAGGCGATCAAGGACAATGATCGGGCCGTGATGAGCGGGGGCATAAACATTTACCGGATGCGGGCCCAAGCTCTGTTTCTTGCCGGCTGCATCGGCGCCTTCAGCGGGGCCTATATGACGCACGTGTACGTATTCGTCGGCATGCCCGCATTCGCTCTGGATTATTCCATACTGCCCCTTGCCTCGGCCGTGGTAGGAGGTATGGCCACATTTGCCGGTTCGCTCATGGGGGCCTTCATTCTCGTGCCGCTCTCGGAAATACTCCGTGAGTTCGGTGGATTACGTACCGTTATTTACGCACTGTCCCTGGTAGTCTTTATTGTGGCCCTGCCCGAGGGTATTTTTCACTACATTCAACGTAAGTACCAACAGTTCGAGAGATGGGTGGACGTTGACAAGTAATCAATTCGTGGTCCACCGGAATGAGGCATCCTGCTATGGCGAATAACGGCGAAAAAAATGGCGATCGGTTACCATTGCTGCGCGTGCGTGATTTGAGTAAGAGTTTCGGCGGCGTTCGTGCGGTCGTGGACGTGAAGTTCGATCTTGGGCAGGGAGAGTTGTTGGGGGTAATAGGGCCCAACGGCTCGGGAAAGACCACTCTGGTAAACCTGATCACCGGCTTCGTGACCCCCGATGCCGGCGTCGTAGAATACCAGGGTCGCAACATTACGGGCTGGATGCCGTACCGCATAGCGTGCCTGGGCATTGGTCGAACCTTTCAAATGGCCAAACCCTTTGGGGCCTTGCCTGCGTTCAAGAACCTCATTGTTCCGCTTTTCTCTTCTCGAGTGAAGAGTTTGGCCGGAGGTAAATTCGGAGACCGAGACGCCGTGGCAAAGGACTTACTTGAAGAAGTGGGATTCGAAAGGGAATCCTCCGTAACGTACAAGGCTGCCGGCAGTCTTCCGCACGGTTACCTTAAGCGTCTGGAGTTGGCCAAGTGCCTGGCGCTAAGGGCCGACCTCATCATTCTCGACG
>JAZDOF010000490.1:0-5785 GCA_043799015.1 Pseudomonadota bacterium
GACGGCCGTAACGCCGAAACTCATGGTGACGGCGAATTCCCCGTCCCCTGTGTTTATGGGCTCTTTACTCAAAGAAAGACGAATTCTTTCGGGAATCAGCTTTACCGAGTCTCGATCGCACATCGGCAGAACGATGATGAACTCCTCCCCGCCATAACGCCCGACTATGTCGTACGGCCGCATCAGTGACATGATCCTGCCCGCTATCGCCCGCAGTACCGCATCTCCCACAAGGTGCCCGTGCGTATCGTTGACGGCCTTGAAGTAGTCGACATCGGCTATTACCACCCCTACCGGTCCTCCTCCCGGGCGAGCTCGCACCAGCTCCCTGTTGAGTTCCGCGAGAAGTGCCGACCTGTTGAGCAGTCCCGTGAGCGGGTCGTGCGTGGCCTGAAATTCTAGGTCCACACGGGCCTTTTCGAGCTCTGCGATAAGGTCTTCCCTTTCTTTATCGCTTTGCTTCCGATGGGTCACGTCTCTAACAAAGACCGCAATACGGTCGAGGTTCATGTCAGGGTCCAACACGGGGAAAAACGTCTTGACGTAGAATCGTCCTTTGCGCTCTTCTTCCCGCACCAGGATGCGGCGTGATGCGGCAACCTCGTCGAGCATCTTCATCTCTTCTTCGACAAGCCGTTTGGGTAGGAAACAGGATGCCGGTTTCCCTATCAATTCATTGGGATGCCGTCCCAGTTTTTCGGCCGCGGACTGATTCACGGCCAAAAAGCGACCCTTGACGTCCATTAGAAACACGTAGTCGTTCGTCGCGTTCAACAAGGCTTCGACCGTTTCCTTGCTGCGTTCCAGGTCGTGCTCCGCCGCCTTTCGTTTGCTGATATCGAGATAAGTACCCACGGCCCGGGTCGTCTTTCCGTTTTCACGGCCGGTCACCATCTTTCCTCGTGTCAGTACCCATTTCCAAACACCGGATTGCGTCTTCATACGGTGTTCGACTTCCGTGGCCGGCCCGCGTCCCTCCAAGTGCTCCCGTAATGCCGCCATAACCCACGGCTTGTCGTCCTCGTGAAGAAGCTGATCCCATGGGCGGCATTCGGTAATCTCGTGAAGCGTAGCGTGACCGTCGCCATCGGTATTCCCCCGCTTTTCAGCGCCGGAGAATCCTAGGATCTCAGCCCAGCGCCTGCTGAAACCGACTTCATCCGATCTCGGGTCCCACTCCCATATCCCGAGCCCTGCCCCCATGAGAGCTATATCGAGGCGCTGTTCGCTCTCCCGAAGGGCTCGAGAAGCCCTTTCCCGCCTCGTCACGTCCCTGAAGCTCCACACCCTGCCAACCACATGATCGCGGACTCTCTGAGGTTTCGATAATACTTCCATCACCCTGCCGTCCTTGAATTCCAGGGTATCAAAGCTTTCCAGGTCCGGTTCGGCTTCAAGAAGCGACATTCGCGCATCAAGCACATGGGCGTTTTTCAGCTGTACTTTTACGGAGTTAAGTGCCTCGTCGGGACGAGCGCCTATTAAGGCTTCCCCGCTGAAGCCCCGGAAATCAGCGAACCGTCGGTTGGATAACTTAATCACCCCGTCGCCTCCCACAACGAGGATGCCGTCGGCCGTGGCTTCCACCGTGGCATAGAGCAACGAAACCGTCCTTTCCAGTTCAGCGCGCTCCAATTCCCGTTCGGTAATGTCCTTGTAAGCCACTATCCGTCGCCCATCACCCAAGACCGCGATACTGAGACTGACGGCCTTTTCGGAGCCCTCCCGGGATTGGACGTGCAAAATCATCGCGCCGATCTTTCCGGTTTCTCTGCAATCCTTGATTGTCGCAACCCAAAGATCGAATATTCGACGTCTTACGGCGGGGTCCGGGTATGCCTTAAGAAACCAGGTGTCCTCATCCGGGATGTCGTCCGAGGTATAGCCCAACATATCGGTGAACTCGGGGTTCAAGTATTCGATATCCCCCGATTGACCGATAACGGCAATGCCGAACGGCGCGGCCTGAGCGAGCGTCCTGAAGCGTTCCTCGCTTTTTCGCAAGGCCTCTTCGGCCCGTTTGCGAGCTGTTATGTCTCGACATATGGATTGAAAACCCAGGACTTTGCCCTGTTCCGTGACCAGTTGCACTTTTTGACCAAGCCACACGGTCTGGCCGGTACGCGTGACTATGGGTAGTTCGTAATGTGTGTCGGGAGTCCGCTCGCCAAGCTGCCGCTCGTAGAATTCGGCGGCCGCATCACGATACGCCGGAGCTACGAGGTCAAGGTAATGCATGCCCATGAGCTCGGTCTCTTGATAGCCCGTCACTTCAAGGGCCACCGGGTTCACGAGGGTAAAACTTCCGTTCACATCGGTGACGAGAATGACGTCCGTGGCCTTTTCCACAAGGTGTCGGAGGCGTCGCTCACTTTCCGCGAGCTCTTTTTCGGCTCGTTGGCGCTCGGTCTCGTCCTCGATTATCCCTATGCCGCCCGTGATGCCTTTGACCCGGTCGGTAAGGGGGCCGAACACGCAGTTTACCGGGGTCGTCTTCGAAGCCGTTACGGATTGATAGTCCCCCTTGTACCGTACGAGTTCACCTGACAACGCCTGTTTTACCGCGGCCTTGATACTTTCGTCCCGCAACCGTTGGGGCATGTCCAAGCCCACGAGGCTCTCCTTGCCGGACCCGATAATTTCCACGAACTTCTCATTGCAGGCCGTGACTACTCCTTGACCATCGAAATGAAAGACCCCGACCGGAGAATGCTCGAAGATCATCCGGTACTTCGCTTCGGTCCCTGCTTGGTCGTTTTCCCACACCCCCCGACCTCGCCGCCTCGAATGGACCAATGGGAGACACAAAGCACCCACAATACCCCCGGCCGCAAATCCCGGAATCAATGACCGCAACGATTGGAAGCCGCCGAGCAGGGTCCCGTCCACAAGGTGTGAAAGGCATACCGCCAAGGCCCCAATGAAAAACCCTCGCAGCATCGTGATTAGGATGTCGGCAGGCATGAACCCCTCGATAGGCTTGGCGCGTTGTTCCGTCAAGTGGACCCCCTTGGTCGATGAAGGGCCTCGGACGATCCGTGAATTCCTCCCCGCCCGGATGCCGACGCGGTCCGTCCCCCCCCTATTTTCCCGGATCAAATCAAGCCCGGGATGGAATTGAAGTCCTACGCGAGGAGACGGGAAGCCGGCTGGGCATTCCCTTCGATTACATTATATCATGGCTTGACCAATTTGACAAAGCGCGCCGGCGGGGCCTGGGTAACCATTCACTCTCGTGGGGCAGGCTTTCCAGCCTGCCGAGGCTTGCTCCAACAAAATCCGCAGGCTAGAAAGCCTGCGCCACGTTGAGATGGGGTTTTCCCGCTCATAACTGAATGGTTACGGGGCCGGGTAATCTTTCACTCTTGTGGGGCAGGCTCGCCGGTCTGCCGCGATCGCACCAAGAAAATTCGCAGGCTGGAAAGCCTGCGCCACGTTGAGATTGGAATTTCCCCCTCGTAAGTGAATGGTTACTACTTGATAACCTTCGTAGATAGACTGGTTTGGTCCGAGAAAGTCGCCGTCACGGTCAGCCTTGCATTGGGGTCGGACAACATGCCGTTGTCCGCCGCGTACAAGTGGAGCGTCTTCCTTCCGCCGACGGGAACACGCATGGCCCCCCCGCCGGGGTTGATGAGCTTGTAAATGGTTGGATACGCGGCCACCCCTAAGAAAGTCGCATGCCCCTTCGGTTGACTGGACCATCTGACCTGACCATCGGGCCCTTGGATGTCTATTTTCGTGATGGTTTTGTCGTCTACTTTGATCTTGAGGAGAAAAGTCCCGTCCAGGTATCCATCCTTACCCGACTTGGTGGAATTGTTCACCAAATCAACGATAAACCCTCTGAATTCACACGTCATCAGACCTTTGGCCAATGGCGGCCCGTCGGGTTGAACTCCTGAAACGACCGAAGGCGTAGTTCCCACGGGGCGTTCGACGGCTTGTTGGTATGCATCGCCGTCATCGAGTCGGACTATCATTCTGTACTCGTTGTTGGGGGTCGTAAGATTGCCGGGGTCGGCCACGTACAAGTAAAGTTGGGAACGACCGCTGATGGGGATTCGTACCGAACCGTCCGCCTGGTTCAAGAGATCGTTCGGGGACCTTTGAAAGGCCACCGCCATACCCCACGCACCCGCTGCCGCCCCCTTGGTTCCCCAGGAAATACTCGGATTGGCAGGGTTGTTGATCTCGATACCGGTGATAAGATTTTTGGGGGTTACTTCTATATCAAGGCCGAAAACGGCATCTGCCTGTGAATCGGGCTTGAGTTCGGGGTACCGACCCACAGCGTCCGTGGACACATGCCCCAGGAATTTCCCGAGGAAATTTACCGTCGGCGGCTGTTTCCCCACCGGGTCCCGGCCGACGGGCGGCGGCGCGGGTTGAGAAGGACTTGACACCGAGCACCATGATACCCCGCCGTCGGCAAAGCTTAAGGTAATCCGAAAGTTGGTTTTTCCCCCTGATATGCTGCCGTTATCGGCTACGTAGAGATTGAGGTCGCCACGGTCCGTCAAACGGATTTCGATACTACCGTCACGCTTATTCAGCAGCCGGGCCGGGTCCGAAACGTACGCCACCCCCACCGAGCCCTTTCCGGAATTCGGCACGGTGTCCCACGCGGCCGCAACGCCGTCGACGTTCTTGATCTCTACTGCATTTACAACCCGATTACCGGCCTCCACGGTAAGAACGAACAGACCGTCCGCCTTGTCGTCTCCCTTCATGATCTTTCCCGGATTCACGGCATCATAATTGGATATCCCTTTTAGCACCGCAGACATGCGGACCGGAAACGCGCCTTCCTGTCGGTCTTGAGTTGCCGGTGGGGCGGTCGGCTCTTCCCTTGCAGTCACCGACCATGATGTACCGTCACGCTGGGTGACCTTTACGGTGTAACCGGAGGGTGCGGCCGAAATGCGGCCGTCGTCGGTAATAAAGAGCAGCAAGTCGTTCGTGCCCGCCGGTTTTATGGAGAGCGGCCCCGGCTTTGGGTTAAGGATCACCGAAGGCGTGCGGGAATCGGCCACCGCCATGAACCCCGTCCCGGAGACTTTCGGATTGGTGCTCCAAACATGCCGAGCCGCGGACGCCTTCCTGATCTCTATCTCGACCACTTCCGCCTCCGGGGCCTCTGACGTCATCCGGAGCGAAAAGACCGCATCAGGCTTTCCATCGGGGTAAGCATCCTTTTTGCCCACTCGATCGGTTTTCTTCACCCCCAGAAAATATGCCTCATTCTGAGGTCCACTCTGGGCACAGCAAAAATTGAACGGGATGATGAGCAGCATCAACAAAAGAATAACCATTGAACCTCGCATCAGAATCCCCATCGTCAGCGGAAGCGGGCCTCGATCGGCAGCCTTATTGACCAAAAAACTGCTCAATAATCAATAATCTAGTAAATAACTTTACGAAATGTCAACGAAAAAAAAGGCTATACGGCAAACATTCGCGCGGCGTTGCACGTTGTGGGAAAAGAATGTTAAGAGTTCGGTGTGGAACGAATTCCGGCTGACGGCCATGGCCGAGAGCGATCCTCAACCGAGGATGAGAATACCCATGGTGTAATCGTTCACCACGAAGACACGAAGGCACAAAGAAATCAAAGGTAAATAATCTTCAGAAACCTTCCGGCCGATCCGGCTGCCGGATTCGAGGTCGGACGCCGATTGAGGAGCAACAGGCGTTCACATATCATTTCGAGTTTTTCTTCGTGTCTTGGTGACGTTGTGGTTAAATTTTCCGGATTCAAAGACCCGTCCCGGTGACCGGTTAC
>JAZDOF010000504.1:0-2967 GCA_043799015.1 Pseudomonadota bacterium
CCCTACGAGCTTAAGCTTCTCATGGGGCTTTATCTGACCCTGCACAAACAGGGCCCAATTGGATAACCGTAAATCATAGGCGTATGTTGTTGTGGCGGTCCTTTGTCTTCGAAGGGTGTTGTAACGCTGGGATGTGCCGACATCATGTCTGGTCTGTCCGCCTACGGCAAGCGACCCTATGTCGCCGAAGACCAAGTTGTAGGACAACGAGCCGCCCCATACCCTTCTGTCATCCTGGGTCCCCGATTGACTGCTGCCGACGGGAAGCCATGTGGCATACCTGAAGTAATGATAATCAGACGTGTACAGTGTTGCGTACAATCCTCGCTCACCGCATGTTGGGGCAAAATTGGCGACAAGCTCGTATCTCGCCAAAGAGCCGCCGTCGGAAGTGCTATAAGCTGTTATGGGATCGACGGCGCCGCTCTTCACCCAGTTCAACGGCCAGTATCCGGGCTGACCCCAATCCGACCGATAATAGTTGTATCGCAGCGAGAAAGTGCCGCCGGGAAGAGGGAACGATATCTTGTCGAACGTGCTCCATTGCTTAAGCTGAGAGTTATCTCTGTACCCGTCGATTGTGAAGAACTCCTGCGCCAAATACGGGGTAACGGTCGATACATCCGTGGTCGCCGTACCCAATACCCGAAAATTACCGAAGCTTCCACCGTACGAGTTTGCACTGGACGAAGGCTCGCTCTTCTTTGTTGTGATGTTGACGACCCCTCCCAGAGCAAAATCGCCGTAAAGGGCCGAAAAGGGGCCCTTTATAACCTCGATGTTCTCAATGGCTTCCGGAACGAGCCAAGAAATATCCGACTGGCCGTGCCACGTTCCGGAGGGATAGTTCTGCGGGACTCCGTCGATGAAAATCGCCACCTCATTCCCGCTTCCGTTCCTAAATCCTCTCATCATAATGCCCGAGCCGATCCTGCCCTGTCCGTAGTAAACCGCTTTCACACCGGACGTTTTCCGGAACAGGTTGGCGTAATCCCCGCGGGGGATGAGTTGCTGTATGTCCTGGGAATTGATGGTCTGGACCTGAGCGGGTAGAGATGCCGCTCCCAGCGATACCCCGCCCTTGCCTTGGACGAGGGCCTGCGTGGCGGGAGCCACATTCCCGGCGCCCCCGGAACCTCCATCACCACGAGTGGACGCAGGTAAATCCGCTGTCACGGTATCATCGGGTTCGCTTGCGGTATCGGCCCTAGGTGCGGCTACGGGAGCCGGGCGCCTTTCAGGCCGAGCAACGTCAACACGATCGAGACGCCTCGGTGCGTCGGCCTCTTGTGCGAAAGAGGGCGACACGCACACCGTTGAAGTTGATACAATCATCATAAACATGACTAAACATAATCTGCGGCATGGACGCAGCAAGCCGATCATTGCCGTTACTCCCGTTGGAATCGGTAAACAATCCGTATGGCGGAAGCCGCCGAACGGAAGGACTGAAGTCGCACCAATCAGGCGCGATTCGAGATTAGGGCCGAAGCATTTCGAATTCCTTCCTAGACCCGATATGACCTTCCTAATGGATATCGCCGTTCTACCCCGTCAGGAGTGCGGACACTTGCCGGCCCGCCGTCATGAGTGGGGTATGCCTACCGGAGTCATGCCGAAGGCCAAGCGGCCGTGTGCCGTGAATCTTCAATCGGCAATCTCCCGATCACCCTCACTTAAGGGGCGGCGAAAAGGGTCTGGTGAAGCGATCGCACGTGGCCGACGGAACCGACGGACAGGCGATGGGAATCGGCGGCGGGCAATTGGACCGACGCACTTCGTGGCCCAAAATTCTTTCTCCGATGCCGAGCGGGGCAAGGACAAGTGAGCGCAGCATGCAAGCCGCGTGATGGAAGACGGGCTCAAAGATGGGAGGATTCTCGCAGCAATACCTTTGAACCGGCGCCGGTTTGGGCTCCTCCGGCCTTACGACGACGTCAACTCTTACCTGCACTGGACGGTTAGGCGGCGGAGGTGAACAAACCGGCGGCGCGCTGGGATTCGGCGGACATGGAATGGCCGGACCGCAAGCCCTGGGCCCGCAGGGGACCGGGACGTCGACCTGCACGGTTCGCCTGATGGGTACGACCCGCGGTTTTGGGTCGCATTTCGGGGGCGGCGGACACAATGCCGGGTAGCAGCCCGGTATGCCCTGACCCCAGGCCGGAACGCCGACTCCGATAAACAGCACTGAAAGACCGACCAGAATGATGAATCGCACCATGACAAACATATCCTCCTACGAAATCCAAGGTATGGAAAACGATCCGACAACGACATTCGCGGGCGCGGGCAGACTTGAACCTGCGGGCGCACCCGGGAGGCACGCTTTCAGTAACCATTCACTTACGGGCAGGAAATTCCAATCTCAACGTGGCGCAGGCTTTTTAGCCTGCGAATTTTCTTACTGCGACCTCGGCAGGCTGGAAAGCCTGGCCCACAAGAGTGAATGGCTACACGCTTTCTCGATAGAGATATTGACCAAGTGTTCAAGATAGGAGATAACGACGGGAAACGGGATGCACAACTCGACTCCCGCCGCCCCCGGCTTCCGTTGCCGCGGATCCGGGGGCACTTCTCTCCCTTTGCAGGCTGATGTATCGACCGTCCGAGGGTATGCCGGCTGGATTCTGCATTCCTGCCGGACGGTTGTCTGTCGATACTCCGTCCGTTACAAGCAGTGACACTTTTTCTGACACCGTAATACTGTCCGGGGAGACGTGTCAAGCATTTTTTCCCTCGTCGATCATCACCGGTCACGGGTGATGGATGGATCCATGAATGGATTTGCATTCACGTTGTCGCCGAATTGAAGAACAGGGCCGGCGCCGGTCGTTCCCACGAGACCGTCGACCGGCGGCTGAACAACGTAAAGTAACCGTTCATCGGGAACGACTCTTGAATCCGAAAAGACCAAACCACGAAGGCACCAAGACACGAAGAAGGCGTTGAAATGATACATGGACC
>JAZDOF010000518.1:0-8283 GCA_043799015.1 Pseudomonadota bacterium
TCAAGCTCGAATCGCGTGCTTCAGTTCGAGGTCGGGGTCCTGATACCGGCCCCCATGCAGGGAACCACCGAGCCTCATGGAGCGACCGAGGGGGCCCGCAATCACGCGCGGAGCAATGGCCGTGTGCGATCTCAACCGAGGGTGAAAAATACCCCGTGGTTCGAATCGAAGGATAAAGCCCTTCGATCGTCGTCCCGCGAACGCGGGGACTCAGGGTAGTGTAGAACCAAAGATGGATTCCAGGTTTCGCGCATAGGCGCTAAGATAAGAGACGGATACGTTGTCCCGGAATTAACGGCGCTCCATTATTCCCATGGGTTTTAACCTCGGGATCGCTAGGTCATGAGCTTTGAAGCAATAGATTGACTTAGTTATGAAATTTATCACGCTGATATTAAAGTCTTTTTTGCCTAACAAGTCCTATCTTAACGCCTATGCTCTTTCACGGGGATGACGGCACCCGTACCATTCCGTGGGCGATCCAGCCGTTGCATGCCCATCGCAATGACTGGATCCCGGCAAACCCAATCCGATGAAAACGCCTTGGAGACGTCACACGGAAGTGGAGCGGAAGGAGATGTGGGAGTTTCCCCAACGACGAAAAAGGGAGGCCTGCCTGCCGTTAACCGGCCCTAAACGGCGCTACGGTCGAAGACAGGCCCCCAACGGTCGGCAAATCCGTTTTTGGTCTTCTCACTACTTGAGAAATTGTTTCGGCACCTTATAGAGACCGCCGGACCACTCCACCAGATCATCCATAGACCCCGCGGCGAGAAGCGACCTGTTCGCCTCCTTGACGTCTATTCCGATATCTTCAGGCGTCTGTACGATCCTCTTTCGCCTGAGTTCGGTTGTCTGCTCGGGTTTGGCCCCTCTTCCCAATTCGGTGTCGCCCGCGATGGCCCTTATGGCTGCTTCTCTGGTCGGGAGGTCCGCGCATTTGTGAAGGTGCGCAATGCCTTTCTCGCTAACTATGTGAGTTACGGCATCCCCGTAAATCATAACCGGTGGGACCTTGAGACCTGCTTGATTCATAAGCTCCCATGCGTCCAACTTTTCCACGAAACCATCCGCTCCCTTGGCGCCTTGTGTCTCGAGTATCTGGACCACCAGCTTTCGCCCCCGGGGCATGTCGCCTATAAGACTCGGCAGGCTTGCGCTCTCGCTTCCGATCTTCAGCCACGCCCCACTGGAATGGCGCCGCCCGGGGGCGTCGCACCCCATGTTCGGGGCCCCGCCGAATCCTGCTATCCTGTCGGCTACGGCCGTGGAACTGTTCCCATATTTGTCGATTTGGAGAGTGGCTCCGATAAATCCATCGGCCGCGTAGTGGCCCGCCGCTTGGCAGAAAGCCCTGTTCGAGCGAAGATTACCGTCCGGCCCCACAAAAAAGACGTCGGATCTTGCGGCTACGTAGTCCTCCATTCCAACTTCCGATCCGAAGCAGTGAATCGAATCCACGAAGCCGGACTCGATCGCCGGGATCATTGTGGGGTGGGGATTGAGGGTCCAATGAGTGCATATCTTCCCCTTGAGGTTCAAGCGTTTTGCGTACGTGGGCATCAGCAATTCCACGGCAGCCGTCGCGTAACCGATTCCGTGGTTCAGAGATTTCAGCCCGTATTCGGCATAGATTCCTTTAATAACCATCATGCCGATGAGTACGCTGATGTCTCTAATCCTGGCCGGGTTCCGGGTGAATAGGGGTTCGATATAACAGGGTTCGCCCGTGGGAATGACATAGTCCACCCAGTCCCCGGGAATATCCACGCGCGGCAGCTTTTCCACGATTTCCTCCACCTGAGCTACCACGATCCCTTGCCTGAAGTGGGTTGCCTCCACTATGGCCGGAGTGTCCTCGGTGTTCGGCCCGGTGAAGAGGTTACCGTCCTTGTCGGCTCGAGCCCCTGCAACCAGGGCCACTTGAGGAGTAATGTCCAGGAAATAGCGACCGAAGAGCTCAAGATAGGTGTGGATTTCCCCGATTTTCATCTTCGATTCGTCCACCAACCGCTTCACCTGGGCGGATTGCGGTCCCGAAAACGAGAAATCAACCTTTGCCGCTATGCCGCGACGGAAAATCTCGCAATGGGACGGCAGAGCTATCACCGATTGGATCATGTGGAGCTCACGGACCTTAGACTTATCCACGTTACACAAGCAGTCGGCAAGAAACTGAGCCTGCTTCTGATTGTTTCCCTCAAGGGCCACGCGGTCCCCCGGCCGGATAATCGCCTCAAGTAGGGCCACGGCCCGCGAAGGGTCCACTATCTTGCCCTTTCCTCCATCGGCAAGCAGATCCGCGATTGCCTTACGTGATTGGTATTCTCTCCTGCGTCCTTCCCAGTCATCTCTTGAATGCTCGATCATGGTTCCCATGGGATTCCCTTCTCCGGCTCCAGGTTGCGGGCCGGGACTACACGATTCCATTCCGCCGCCGGCGGTAAGGCCGGCCTGGTTGTAGGATAAGCGTCGCTTCACCACCCTTTGATACCGTCTGAACGGTCCGCCCGCCGGCCCCTCCGAAACGAGGGGCGAGGGCGGCAGGTGGAAGGTCGGGATCCTGTCCCGTCACAAATCCGGCAAGGCCTACGGTATTCCCAACACCGTAAACAGGAACCAGCACACGATGGCTCCCACGGGGGACATGGCAAGCCCCCAGATGAGCATGTCCCTGAAAAGCTTTTTCTTGTCTTGATCTTCCGCCGCGTTGGCTATGAAGATCGCGCCGAGCGTGGACAAGGGGCTGAAATCCGTGATGTGTCCGCATAAAACGATACTGGAGATAAGGCCCATAAGGTCCGTGCCCCCGACTTTGGCCAAGAGGTCCGGTGCCATGGGCACGAACGCAGGGAGAATTATTCCTATTGTGCTTGCGTAGGCCGAGATGAGTGCCGCCCAGAAGCCGGCTACAAGGGTGACCGTGTAAGCCGTGGACTGCTTTGCCATAATGCTCGCGAAAAGATCCATCCCTCCGATTTTGCTCATCAGTTGGATGAGGACCGACACCCCCGTGACCATGAGAATGGCCCCCCATGGCATGGCTTTGAAGGATTTGTCTTCATCCGCAGCCCCCAACAAGATCAGAACGGTGCCGACGAGAAAGCCGCCCAAACCGATGTCCAGTTTGAAGAAGAATACGCCGACGACTAAAACGCCGATGCCGGCAAGGGTCAGATACTGTTGCGCCGTAAAGGGTTCCACTTCCACCTTAACCCTAGCGGACGGCTCTCCGGAGGCGTTTTGTTTCCATAGCTTCAGTCCTCCGAAAAGGAGATAGGCCGCTATTCCAATGGCGAAAAAGAAGACAAGACTGTTCATCCACAGCGTAAACCCGAAATCCGTGATGCCCATGGGCTGCAACAGTCCGTTGACGATAATGCCGGCCACGGCTATGGGCGACATGTTGCCGGCCTGAGTGCCGTTGGCGACCATGCATGCCATCAGGAAGGGAGGGATTTTGGTTTCCGAGGCCAGAAGCATGGTCGGCGCGGCCAGAAGGGCGCAGATGGTGATGGCCCCAGGTCCCAGGGAAGACAATACAAAAGCCAAGAGGAACAATACGATCGGCAAGAGGGCCACGTTCCCGCGAACCCCCTTTATCGCGAACTTGGTCAGCTTTTCCAATGTGCCGTTTGTGTTTGCAATGGCAAACAGGTAGGTAATGCCGGCCAACATAATGAATACGTTAACGGGATATCCGGCCAGTATGGACTTTATGCTCACTCCGCCCATGTAATGGCCGACCACCAGGGCTATCCCCAAACTCAACGGTCCTACGTTTACGTTTCTGATGATCGCGATAACCACGCCGATAGCCAAGGCGGCCAAAGATATTTCCGCCAGATAGCCTCCCATAGTCAGCACCCTCCTTTGATTTACGAATCGTGGTTCAAATTGCTCCAAAAGGCCCCGGATTCGGCCGTGCTCTTTCAGGCACGGCGATCGAACTACGCGTATTACAATCACGGACGCACTTCGAGATCCGGCACTTCCAGTAAACCTCCTTCCTATTCGGGATTTTTGGGTTGGTGAATCTGTCTTCGGTTGTCGGTTACCCGTCCGGGGTTACAAGAAAAGCACACCGACGCTGATAGGGGCGTGAGTATATGGGTGTCCGATTCAAGCCGATTAGTCCGAGTGAGGGTGCTATGTTAGGGGTTGCGAAGAAAACCCCCCTTTGTCGGCCATTGGCCGGTGGTCCAACGAGGGGGATACACAAAGGGTCTTTTGAGATTGAGACGATTGCCGCAGACCTTAACTTCCTTGGTGACGGCATCCGAGCCTCCTTTGGAGCAAGGTGCCGCGAAAAAGGGAGCTTGGTTTTCGGCAATCGTTACGTTGGTGAAAGCGCTTGGCAGCAAGGCTTTGGGCGTTCGCTTCGCGTGCGTTCACGCGAGATCGCACCGCCTGGATGTCAACACCCGTAGGCCTTTGCTCGGATTTCAGACGGCCCTTTTTCGACCGTCGCCCGAGGTTCGGACCGCCTTGGAGCGTGACTGAGCCGCTAGATCGGCATATACGTCCTCCAAGGCACGGCCCTGCCTAATAAGGTGCTCCTGCATGAATCTCTCCGCCGCTTCCCCGTTGCTCTGCCTAAAGGCCTCCTGAAGCGCCCGATGTTCCTGCATTGAGTCGCCGAGCCGATTGGGCCGGCACAGATGCTTATATGCGTACAGCATCTTTTGCTGTCTGAGTCCGCCGATTATGTCCCCGAGGACTTTGCTTCCTCCCAATTCCTGAATAAGTGCGTGATACCGATCATTGACGACCATGTACGCCTCGATATTGCCCTCCTGGGCATGCCTCTCCAGCTTCTTGAACAGGTTCTCGAGCTTTCTGAGACCCTCATCGGTCATTTTTTCCGCACACAGCCGTGCGCACTTGCCTTCCAGTATGCCCATCACCCAGAACCTCTCCTTGATGTCTCGCCATGAAGGCTCGGCTACGAAAGCGCCTCTGCGCGGAATCAGTTCCACAAGACCTTCGGAACTGAGGAGTCTTAGAGACTCTCGCAACGGTGTTCGGCTGATGCCCATGGTGCGACAGAAGTCCTTTTCTACTATCCGATCTCCTTTTTGCAGAACACCCTTGCGGATCATCTCCTTAATTCGCCGGGCGGTCTTCTGAGACAACGGTTCGACACTAATTAAAGTCACTTACGCTCCTTGCCGACTATATGGTGTATGATATATAGTATATTGTATACAATTCTTCCCGGCTCACGGTCAAGCGAAAAAAAACACGGACCATCATCGCCCCACCTTCAAGAAAACCCCCATGATAATAGTCCAGTAACGCCGCGCGGGATATTCTGCCCAGCACTGAAACTCGGCTGGAGCCTATGTTTCGCCCTTGTCTTCAAGACCGGGGTCTCCCCAAACTCGCTGAGAATATGAATGCGGAACCGGGCCGTTAGGGTAGGGATGGAGCGTCCGGGGCCCCGTATGCTCCTTGCAGGGCTTCGATTTGCCTTATGAGATGCTCTTTCATGAGTCTTTCCGCAGCATCCGGATCTCTTTGCCTGAAGGCCTCTTGGAGGGCGCGGTGTTCGGCCATGGACGCGGAAAGTCGATTGGGCGTGTAAATCTGACGGTACCGGTAGACCAGGATTTTCTGCCTTAGCCCGCCTATCACTTCGCTGAGCACTTTGCTTCCGCCGAGTTCTTGAACCAGACTATGGTAACGATGATTCACTATCATGTATTTATCGTGATTTTTCTCGCGAGCGTGCTTCTCCAATCTATCGTATAGGATTTCGAGCTTTCTCAAACCTTCATCCATCATATTTTCGGCGCAAAGGCGTGCGCAAGTCCCTTCCAGGATGCTCATAACCCAGAACATTTCCCTGATGTCCTGCAAGGACGGTTCCGCGACGAATGCCCCCCTGTTGGGGATGAGTTCGATTAGGCCCTCGGAGCTGAGGAGTCTAAGAGATTCCCTCAAAGGTGTTCGGCTGATCCCCATGGCCGAACAGAATTCCTTCTCGACGATCCGGTCCCCCTTTTTCAAAGTTCCCTTGCGGATCATTTCCCTTATGCGCCCGGCTATTACTTGCGAGAGCGATTCGACTCTAATTGGGTTCACTTACTCTCCAACGGCACGGTGGTCATTGATGCGGATATCCGGGTCCTTCCATAGTTCTACGGGGTTCGGTAAGGAAGAAAGGCGGGAATGTTCCAGCGAACCGAGACCAACCGCAATTGTTGCCGCATGTTATCTCATGAATATTGCAATACAATTAGAGATATGGATCTGTCAAGAAAAAATGTTTCTCGCAGGTAACCATTCACTCTTGTGGGGCAGGCTTGCCGGCCTGCCGAGATCGCACTAAGAAAATTCGCAGGCTGGAAAGCCTACGCCACGTTGAGATTGGAATTCCCCCTCGTAAGTGAATGGTTATTCTCGCAGGTGACGGTTGATCCGCGCCGTGATATCGGTCATGCACTGCTGAGGAACCGACGGACCTCTTCGATTCTCTCTCTATATGCTCGATGTATGGTATGGGCACCCGTCGGGTCCACGCGTAGGAAGCGCACGCGATCTCCCGGTACGGCTTGGGCGAGGACGTCAAGATCGGGCGTGACGACGCAGGCGATTTTGGCATATCCGCCGGCCGTTTGTTCCGCGAACAATACTATGGGGCTACCTTCCGGGGGGACCTGTACGGCTCCCGGTACCCCCGGTTCCGAGATGATGCTGAACCCCCTTCCCCCGGTATGGGTAATACATGGTCCGGTGAGCCGGCAACCCATACGATCGGCTTGGGGGCTCACCGTGAATTCGGCTGAGAAGAAAAGGTCCAGGCCCGTATCGAACAAATCGTCCTGGGGCCCCGGGACCGCGCGGAGCATCAGGGAATGTTCGATGGGAGGCGCAAAGGCTTCTGCGTTATTTCGCCCAATTACACAGGCTTCCTTAGAGCCGCGAAGTATTACGTCTCCCCGAGAGAGAGAGCGTCCGGCATAACCTCCCAGTTTTCCGGCCACGTAAGTGGAGCGGCTACCCATGACTTCGGGGACGTCAATCCCTCCCGACACCGCCAGATAAGACCTTACACCACGTTCGGGGGTCCTGAAAGACACGACGTCTCCAGGCCGTACGGAAAAAGCTTCCCATCCCGACCGGGCAACGTTGTTGACCAGAATCTGCATCGGCGCGCCGGTTACCGCCAGGATCGCAGGGGCCAGAACCTCCAACTTGGGGCCGGTAAAGGTCATTTCGATGACCGCTTCTCGGTCTGAGTTGCCCACAAGCCAATTGGCAACGCAGTGGCTGAATTTGTCCAAGGAACCGGAAATAGGTATTCCAAATCTCTGGTACCCGAAACGCCCCAGGTCCTGAACCGTAGTGAAAGCGCCCGGTTGGAGAACCGAGAGAACCTCCATCCGATCATTCCTCCTCGACCAACAGTTGGTACTCGTCGAGATCGATCGAAACAAACCTTATGAGGTCCCCCGTACGGTAGAGGAAGGGATCGGCTCGCTCGGGACGGAAGAGCTTCAAGGGCGTGCGCCCGATAATTCGCCATCCTCCCGGGCTATCCACCGGATAGATGCCCGTTTGATTATTTGCGATTCCGACCGATCCGGCCGGAACCAACCGTCGAGGGGCCTCAAGGCGCGGGGTGTGGATGGCGTCGGGCAGGCCGCCGAGAAAAGGGAAGCCCGGCGTGAAGCCGATCATGTGGATCCGGTAATCCACACTCGAATGGATCCGGACCACATCTTCCACCGGGAGCCCATGAAGGGCGGCGACAACTCCCATATCCGGTCCGAAAACACCCCCGTAACATACGGGTATTTCGATGAGTCGAGGTTCCGGGCGAATCAATCGGGCCGCACGGAATTCCACGCGATTTAGAGCCTCGATGAGCCTTCCGACATCGACGACACATGGGTCGTAAAGTATGAGAAGGGAGCGATAGCTGGGGACAACCTCGATCACGCCCTCGATCGGCTCATGATCCAGGGAGTGAGTAACGGACAGGACCTTGAGGTTAATGTCGTCCGCGATTGAATCACCGTATTCGACAAGTATGCCGCGGTCGCCGGCGAATCGGATGCGAGGTTTTTCATAGAGCGGCGACATGCAGTTGTGCTCCCGGTGCGAAAAGCACCGACCACAGGCGTTGTTGGGTGACCGGGCGAAACGACCGGCATGGCCTGTTGCGATCGTCATCTCGGATCGGGTTTTGCTTGGTTTTCCGATAGGTTCGTTCTAACGGGCCTGCATCGGTGTTACGGAAATCCCTTCCCTTTCAAGCAGCGCTCTGATTCGACG
>JAZDOF010000523.1:0-8261 GCA_043799015.1 Pseudomonadota bacterium
ACGCTTCCTTGAGGGACCCCAACGGTATCAGCATAAAGCTGTTCGAACAGTGACACAAAAAGGGAAACCCCAAGCGGGCTTCCCTTCCCCCCCCACACACACACAGCGGTCAAGTCTCCCCTTGGATCAATAACGGATTTCATGCGAGCCTTCCGGAACACCTCCATCATCGGATTCGGCTTCCGGGACTCAATCCAAGCTCTTCTCTGATGCGCTCTGCCAAGAAGATCTTCAGCAATGACTGGTACGGGACATCTCTCTTGTTCGCCGGAATTTTCAGGTCATCGAGCATTGATTCAGGAAGCCTGACGGAGATTGTCCTGGTAGACGGCTTCAGTCCGGGGAATTTCATCCGCTCGGCCTTTTCCCAGCCCACGACGCTGATCCGGCATTAACCAAGAAGACGGGGAATCCTTTGTTTCGGGACACAATATTCCGTCACAGCAAGAGGTCTGCAGGCGATTCGGAGAGGAGCCGGGACACCGAGTGACTATGCAGTAGATCATTTCGAAAACAAAAGGCTCCAAACGCGCTTTCTTTATGTTACACTGCCCCCATTGAGAACCCGAACTTCCGTTTAACCAGCTTTGAGGTGAATCTGTGGGAGAGATCGCGCAACCATGCCTACGAGGATTCGAGCGCCGGCGAGCCATACCTGGGCGACGGACGGCGGGAGCGCTTGTCCCAATGGGCCGGAGATTCATCATGGTCCTCAAGATACCTGTGCGAATTCCCGTCTCGTATTGGAGTGTCGATCTGCCTGTTCACCGTACATCTTGCCCCATTCAATAGACCTCGAGATCTAGACTTCTCACGAAAGGAGGCTGCCTTGGACCGTTCCAGCGAAGAAAAAGGCTACGAAGCCCTCAGCCCGTTCGAGCTTAAGAACAAGCTCGTCAAGATGGCCGAGACCCACCATGAACGGATGATGCTCAACGCCGGCAGGGGAAACCCTAACTGGGTTGCCATAACTCCTCGGGACGGCTTCTTCCATTTGGGGCATTTTGCCTTGGAAGAGTCTCAGAGGAGACGCCATCGGCCCGGGCTTGGGGGCACGGCGGAAAAGAAGGGCATATCGGAAAGGTTCGAGGCGTTTGTCTCGGGGAATTCGGGAAAGCCCCCTGTGCAGTTCCTCGCAACAGCCTTCAAGTACGTCCGAGACGTGCTGAAGATGGACGGTGATGAATTTCTGAGCGAGATGGTAGATGCCATTCTGGGCGATCACTATCCCACACCGGACCGGATGCTGTGCCTCACGGAAAAGATTGTTCATAAATACCTGGAACAGGAGATGTTCGGCGGCGACGCTTCCGTAGGAAGGTTCGACCTTTTTGCGACCGAAGGCGGTACTGCCGCCATGGATTACATCTTTTCCAGCCTCTCGGAAAACAAGCTCCTGCACAAGGGCGACAAGATAGCTCTCGGAACCCCTATATTTACCCCATACATCGAGATTCCACGGCTCAATGATTACGATCTCGTCGAGCTCGAAATCGAGCAGGACGAGAATGCCGGCTGGCAGTATCCCGACAAGGAAATAGAGAAACTCGCCGATCCAAGCGTAAAGGCGTTCTTCCTGGTCAATCCGTCCAACCCGGCATCGGTCGGCATGCAAGAAGTATCGCTCGACAAAATAGCCGATCTGGTCAGGACCCGCAGGAAGGATCTTATCGTGCTCACGGATGACGTTTATGGGACGTTTGTAAACAATTTCAAGTCCATAGCGGCCGCCGCCCCACACAACACTATCCTCGTCTATTCGTTTTCAAAATACTTCGGAGCGACCGGATGGCGTCTCGGGGTGATCGGCATTCACCGGGACAATGTTTTCGACAAACGCATAGCCGGTCTTTCCGAGACCGACAGGAAAGCATTGCACCGACGCTACGCCATTGTCGAGCTCGACCCCGACAACATGAAGCTGATCGACCGCATGGTGGCCGACTCGCGGTCGGTGGCCCTGCATCACACTGCGGGCCTGTCGACACCGCAGCAGGTCCAGATGGCGCTGTTCTCCCTGTTTTGTCTTATCGATGAAAACGGGTCCTACAAGGAGATGGCGCAAGACATTGTTGCCACAAGATTCAAGAGCCTTTACGCGGCACTCGGAACACCTTATCCGGAGACCGATTACGACGCTCACTACTACACTACAATCGACATCCTGAGCCTTGCAAGCGCAAGGTACGGAAAAGAGTTTTCCGATTACCTCGCCGGAAGCTTCGAACCCATAGACTTCGTGTGGCGCCTGGCCGATGAAAGATCGATCGTTTTGATGGACGGCGGTGGTTTCGACGCGCCGAACATGTCCGTGCGGGTGTCTCTGGCCAATCTGCCGGACGAAGCGTACGTGGAAATCGGCAAAGGTATTAGCGGGCTGCTTGAAGATTACTACAACGGTTGGGCGTCGTCGAAGAAATAGATCGTTACCGGCTCGGATTGAACGAAAGGGAGAATCATGGTCCAGGATATCCTAGAAATCAGCCGAACATACCCTCAGATAGTCGTCTTTCTAGCAATAGCTATTGGGTATTTCATTGGGAAGATCAAGGTGTTCGGGTTTAACCTGGGCTCGACGGCCGGCGTTCTCCTTGCAGCACTCTTCCTGGGCCAGCTCGATATCCGAGTGACGCCTCTTATGCAGACGGTCGCCTTTGCCCTGTTCATATTCACGATCGGGTACAAAGTGGGGCCGCAGTTCTTCGGGGCTCTGGAAAAGCAAGGCTTAAACTACATTTGGCTCTCCGTCTTCTTCGCGGCGGTGGCACTCGCAGCGGCCATCATACTGGGTAAAGTCTTGGGTCTTGACAAGGGAACCACTGCGGGGCTGCTTGCGGGCGCATTGACGCAATCCTCGGTCATCGGCACCGCAGACGGCGCCATTAGACACGTAGCTGGATCGGAGGCGCTTCGGGTCTCCCTGGAGGGCAACGTTGCGATCGCATATGCCATCACGTACGTGTTCGGGACCGCCGGCTTGGTCGTGTTCTTCAAAGTAGTGCCGCGTCTGTTGAGGATAGACCTCAAAGAGGAAGCCCGAAAGATCGAGAGAGAGATGACCGGCGCAAGTGACGGGCCGGCGAAGACTCCGGAGTTGTTCGCTTGGCGGAAGCAGTTGAACTTGCGGGTTTATCGGGCGGAAAACAAACAGGTCATCGGTAAGGCCGTGTCCGACGTGGAGGCTCTTTTTCCGGGAAACATCGCGATAGACAAGATGAAACGCGGAAACGACCTTGTCGATGTTCAACCGACCGCGATCGTGCAGTACGGCGATGAGGTTACCGTTGTGGGAAACAGAGCCGCATTGGTCAAGATGGATAAGATGATCGGCCCGGAATTGGATGATGAGGGCATGGTCGACCTCGTGGGCGAGATCCTGGACATATGTGTGCTGAACAAAGAGGCGGTAGGAAAGACCCTTGGTGATATCAGCATGAAACACGGGCATGGATGTTTTCTCAGGAGGATTACTCGCCAGGGACATGAACTGCCCCCTACCCGGGAGACGGTTATCCACAGATGCGATGTGCTGCAGGTCACCGGCGGCCGGAATGACGTCGAGAATCTCGTGAAATATCTTGGCTATCCGGAGCGCCCCACCGCAATGACAGACCTGGTGATGGTGGGGCTCGGTTGTGTCGCCGGGACACTGCTCGGACTTATAATGGTTACGGTGGCCGGGATCCCCGTCACGCTCGGCGTTGGAGGCGGCGTCCTGGTCGCCGGCCTGGTGGCGGGATGGCTCAGAGCGGTTCATCCGACCTTTGGCCAGGTGCCTACGGCCGCTCAGTGGATATTCACCGACTTGGGCCTCAATCTATTTATCGCATGCGTGGGACTTACGGCAGGGCCCAAAGCAGTCCAGGCACTGCAGACTACGGGAGTATCACTCTTCTTTGCAGGAGTGATTCTCACGCTCATACCACACATTTTGGGGATACTCTTTGGGAAATACGTCCTCAAGATGAACCCGGTTCTTCTCTTCGGTGCGCTCACGGGCGCGGGCACCATTACCGCCGCGCTCAACGCTCTCAAGGAAGAAGCCGACAGCACGGTGCCCGCTCTGGGCTATACCGTGCCCTATGCGTTCGGCAACGTGCTTCTTACGATCTGGGGTACTGTAATCATCTACGCAATGTAACGCCGGACTCGGGAATTCTCGGACAATCTCTTAATGATTCTTTTCGCGAGGCCTGCCTAAATTTTTTCATGCCTTGGAACAGGTTGACTGCTATCCGTTTGAGGATTTCCGTACCAGTCACGATTGGCACCATGATGCACAAGAAGACAACCAATCGAGTTGGTGATTTTCAGTAATGCCTCCTTTTCAAATAGCCGCGTCCAACGGCACGCGGCGCGACCGACGAACCTTATAACGATGCCATGAGAGAGAGGCCCCCCGTCAACAAAATCAGTGTCGTGTCCGCCGGATTCGCGCGAAGATTACCGCAGGCCGGACATCTGCTTGGGCCGGGAACACCTCCATCATCGGGTTCGGCTTCCGGGACTAAATTCAAGCTCTTCTCTGATGCGCTCTGCGAGGAAGATCTTCAGCAATGACTGGTACGGGACGTCTCTCTTATTCGCCAGAATTTTCAGGTCATCGAGCATTGATTCAGGAAGCCTGACGGAGATTGTCCTGGTAGACGGCTTCAGTCCAGGGAACTTCATCCGCTCGGCCTTTTCCCAGCCCACGTACTCGGTGGAGTCATGGCTTGCCCAGAACTCGCGTTCCTGATCTTCATTCTCGAATTTCGGGATTTTCTTCTTCATTGTAGATCCGCTTCTCTCTCCGATTCATGTCTCGGGCGGAAATGACGCGGATTGAGTCGTCACGGATTGTGAACACCACGAAGAGACCTCGACCCGAATCGGTCTTCCCCAAAGCGAAGTACCGGTCTTCGCTGTGCGAGTGCTTCGGATCTCCTCGAACAACAAGAGGAACATTGAAGAATACCTGCTCGCATTCCGTTCGAGACACCCTATGTTTGACCCAGTTCTTGTCCGAGTTTCCTTCGTTCCACTCGAACCCGTTGCAGCTGGATAACTTGTCAAGTTGCACGTGCGTTCCGCCCTCTCGCTCGTGTTTCTCTCTACTATGTATATTACGATCATATACAGAAATCAAGAGAGACGCGGAAGCGGCCTTATTCGATATTCATGTTCTGAAGCCTTCGGAGTTGACTCATCAGCGATCCACATCAGTCGAGTTTCACGACGCTGGTTCCTTGGGAATCTGTGCACTGTGCCATACGGCAACCATCCACACAATTTCTCCTTTGATTCGGCAGAAAAACCTATACGGAGTAATGACCACCTCTCGGTACGGTAACTCGGGAAACTCAGGTACGACTCTTCCGGAGTTGGGGAATTTTTCGAGCCTTCGCAATACCGTCTCGGCCCTCTCGCGGAAGATGATCGCCGCATTGGGGTTGTCTCGCCGGATGTAGGTCAGTGCAGAGAGGAACTGAGATCTCGCAGAAGGGGTAAACCGGACTTTCATGTTCACTCGTCCGAAAGAAGCATATCGCCTTCGGCAAGGACGGAATCCAGGTCATGGCCTTCTCCGGCTTCAATCTCTCTCTCTCCCTTGACCAAAAGGCGTAATAGTTCCTTGTCCCGCTCTGACTTTTCAAATTCTTCCACACAGAGCATTACAGCGGCTGCACGCCCCCGCTGTGTAATCACAATCGGTTGCCTGGATTCCCTGAGGTACCTCAAGACCTTGGCGGAACCCTGTCGCAAATCGCTGACCGGAATGATCTTCGGTAGATCTCCCATGTTGTACCTCCAGTCGTCTCTTTGAACGTACTACAGAACATGCCGGTAAGCAAATATCGGTGGAATCGCTCAGGAATAAAGGGCGAATTCCGATCTGGAGGCCGGCTTTCCCGTGTTTGTCCGCTCACGGCGCGTGATGCCGGGCTACTCCCGGACCACCAGACAAGCCGAATAGGCGATAACTGATGGAGCGCTGTCCGAAATGTTCAGCGAATGTGAGTCAAGAGCAGACGCGACCACTAATATGAGGGAGTAAGCGAAAAGAGGGATGCCTTCGGAGCCGTGCTTTCCGGACTGCAAAAACGCGTGAGATTGGTGTAAGATGAGGTGAGAGGAGGTGGCCACTATGGATACATCAACCGTAGACGAAGTGGTCGAGCAGCTCAAATACCTGCCCCAAGAAATGCAGCGGAGGGTGCTCGAGTTCACGCGTGCCTTGGCCCAGTCTACTCCTCGCGGTGTTCCCGGCCGACAACTCTTGCGCTTTGCCGGTTCGATACCACTGGACGATATCAGCGTGATGGGTGAAGCAATCCAACGCGGCTGTGAACAGGTGGACATCGGTGAGTGGTAGGTACCTGCTTGACACGAATATCGTGATAGCTTTATTCGCCGGTGAAAGTGAAGTCAAAGAACACCTGGGAGCCGCGGAAGATGTCTTTCTTCCCATCATCGCGGTGGGTGAACTGTGCTACGGTGCCCGGAAATCGGCGAGGCCGCAGGAGAATCTCGCTCGTATCAGCGAGCTTGTTGACAGCAGTGTGGTGCTCGTATGTGATGCCGAGACGGCGCGTCAGTACGGTGAGGTTAAGAACAAGCTTCGGCTCAAAGGGCGGCCATTACCGGAAAACGACATCTGGATAGCCGCGCTCGCATTACGACACATGCTAACGCTGGTTACTCGTGACGTACACTTTAAGGAGATCGACGGTCTCGAGACGACAACGTGGTAGCCGTCTCGGATCCGTGTTGAGAAATTGCCAGCTTGGTCCTGATAGCCTTAACATCCGGTGCGTCAACCACAAAGACCTTGAGCAACGGGATCAACAACGGTGCCGTCTCGTCATTGCTCACCACAGCCCCACCCGCCGCTCACCAGACAGCCCAGCGCCCATAGCAAATACTTCCGATATCCCTTCACAATTCCACGTGTCCGCTCCTAGCGCATCAGACGAGCTACTCCACTGCCAACCCACAGGCCGTAGAGAGTAACCTCGCGGATCTCCCAAGGGAGGTGGCGGACTCGGGTTGATCAAGGTGGGCCCGCGGGGAGAACTCACTCCTCCCCGCCGCTTACTCCTACTGCTATCCTACGGGTCCGTGGCCGGCTCCCGCAATCCTCATCCGCAACCCATCACCTCAACAGCCCCGGCGCACCGTACACGCCGGCCTCACCGAGATCCTCTTCGATTCTCAGCAGCTGGTTGTACTTCGCGATGCGGTCCGTGCGCGAAGCCGATCCGGTCTTGATCTGGCCGGTTCCCAGCGCGACCGTGAGATCGGCTATGGTGGTGTCTTCCGTCTCTCCGCTTCTGTGGCTGACAACCGATGTGAATCCATTGGCTGTGGCAAGATTCACTGCGTCGATGGTCTCGGACAGCGAACCGATCTGGTTGAGCTTGATCAGGATGGAGTTGGCCACATTGAGGTCGATTCCCTTTTGCAGGAGTTCCATGTTGGTGACAAAGATGTCGTCGCCGACGATCTGGATCCGGGAACCGAGCTTTTCGTTCAGAATCTTCCATCCGTCCCAGTCGTTCTCGTCCAGTCCGTCCTCGAGCGAAACAATGGGATAGCGGTTCACCAGGTCTACATAGAAATCCACCATTTCCGCGGCGGTCTTCTTGCTGCCCTCGGCGACCATGTCGTACATGCCGTCCTTGTAGAATGAACTCGCAGCCGAGTCTATCGCTATGTATACATCTTTTCCGGGTTCATAACCCGCTTGTGTGATGGCCTGCACAATCACGCTCAAAGCCTCTTCGTTGGACCGGAGGTTCGGTGCGAATCCTCCCTCGTCACCCACCGAGGTATTGAGACCTTTGCCCTTGAGCACCTTCTTGAGCGTATGAAAGACCTCCGCACCCATTCTCAGGCCTTCCCTGAAGGTTGGTGCGCCGAGCGGCATGACCATGAACTCTTGAATGTCCACATTGTTGTCCGCGTGTGCCCCGCCGTTGAGGATGTTCATCATGGGAACGGGAAGCCGATGCGCACCAACGCCGCCCAGGTAACGGTAGAGCGGCAAGCCCAGTTCGTTGGCGCACGCCTTGGCTGCCGCAAGAGATACGCCCAGGACGGCATTCGCGCCCAGGTTGGCCTTATTGGGAGTGCCGTCAAGCTCCAACAGCCTCAAGTCCAGAGTCCGTTGATCGAACGCGTCGACACCGAGCAGGGCCGGCCGGATCATGCCCATAACATTGTCCACCGCCTTGGTCACCCCTTTGCCTCCGTAGCGGCTCGGGTCTCCATCGCGGAGC
>JAZDOF010000532.1:0-2687 GCA_043799015.1 Pseudomonadota bacterium
CGCGGCTCTCTTGGTATCGAATTCCGGGTCATCGTCTACGGTCTTGGTAAGCCGATAATAACCGTCCACGGGTGTATAGTTCTTCAGAACGTCAAGGATGAAGCCCTCTTGAATTGCCTGCTTCATCGTGTAGGAGTGGAAAGGTCGGTGTTTGACTACGTCTCCCTCCGGCCATGGATCGCCGAACACTTCAAGGGTCTTGTTCTTGGGCGTCGCGGTGAAGGCGAAATAACTCGCGTTGGAAAGCATCTTCCTGGCTTCCATTATGCGGTTGATAGTGTCTTCGACGCTCTCATCCTCTTCCTCTCCTCCGTGTTCGGATAGCGCGATGTTCATTTTCGCCGCCGTGCGGCCGCCTTGGCTGGAGTGTGCTTCGTCGATGATGATGGCGAAAGTCCCTCCCCTGTGCTCGTCGCCAATCTCGTCCAAGATAACAGGGAACTTCTGGACGGTCGTGATGATGATCTTCTTGCCGCTTTGGAGGAATCTCCGGAGATCCCCCGAATGCTCGGCGTGCCCGACGGTGGACGCGACCTGGGCGAATTGCTTGATGGTGTCTTTGATCTGATTGTCCAACACCCGCCGGTCGGTGACCACGATTACCGAGTCGAAGATCCGCATACTTCCATGTTCCAGACCCACAAGCTGATGAGCCAACCACGCGATGGAGTTGCTCTTGCCGCTACCGGCAGAGTGCTGAATCAGGTACCGCTTCCCTGAACCGTGAGCCGCCGCATCGGCGACAAGCTTCCGCACCACGTCGAGCTGATGGTAACGGGGGAATATCTGGACGTCCTTCTTCTTGCGGGTTTTTTCGTTCTTCCGTTCCACGACCTGAGCGTAATTTTCGACAATGTCGGTAAGCCCTTCCCGTGTGAGTGTCTCACGCCAGAGGTATTCGGTCTTGATGCCGTTCGGATTCGGCGGATTGCCTGCACCGTCATTCCAGCCTTTGTTGAAAGGAAGAAACCATGAGTCCTTGCCCTTGAGATGCGTGCAGAAGCGCACTTCCTGGTCATCTACGGCGAAATGAGAGAGGCATCGGCCGAACTGGAAAAGCAGTTCACGCGGATTGCGGTCCCGCTTGTACTGCTGAACGGCATCTTCCACCGTTTGTTTTGTAAGACGGTTTTTGAGCTCGAAAGTGGCGACCGGCAGGCCGTTGATAAAGAGACAGAGGTCCAGCGCAAGTTGGCTGTCGTCCTTGCTGTAGCGCAGTTGCCGGGTCACGCTGAAGACATTGGATGCGAAACTCTCCACGGCTTTCCGGTTTACCGGTGAAGGGGTGCCGCAGAAAAGGTCCACCGATTCAGGACCGTGCTTTATGCCCTTTCGCAGCACGTCCACCACGCCGCGTTTAGCTATTTCGCCCTGAAGCCGTGCGAGGAATTTGAGTCTTAGCGGGCCGTCGCCGGCTAGTCCAAGTTGCTCGAAAGCCTTGGACTGAGTGGTTTCCAGAAAGGCAAGCAGCTTGACGAGGTCCACGGCATAGTCAAGGTCGTAGTCCTTTGGATCGCCCTGCACATAACCTGCGCCGACGATGAGGGCTTCTGCGATCAGGTTTTCAAGGCCCTTCTCGGTTGTATCAGTTGGCATTTTCAGCGCCTTTTCCTTCGTCGAAGTCGCCATCATTTTAATACGGTCTTTGCTAAATGCTCCCCTTTCGGCTCGATTTTAGCAATGGTATTTTACCGGTAATACAGGCCTTTTCTACGATTGCCTCGGAATCCTTTTGCTAAATCGAGTTCCTCCATTGCTGAATCGGCTCATTAATGGAGGCGTTTCAAGCTATCAAATACCCGGCAAATGCCGCGCCGCCGAGTTTGTGCGGTAACATGCCGGAATTCCTTACGGGACACGGCCCTCCGCATGGAAAACTTGGGCGGATCATTCGTCGCTATCAAGTACCCATCAAGTACGCTTCTCCGGGTCCGAATTGGCCGGAGCCAACACATACTCGCCGATCTCCTGCGGTTCGGCCTCGCTCTTCTTACACGCAAACCACTCGCTTTCCCGCGGCTCTTTGCACACCTCTCGAACCAGACCGATCAAGTATTCCGGGGAAGACTCCGTGCTCATACGTCGTCCTCATCGAGCAGGGTGTCCGGATCGTCTTCTTGCATGTCGTCGGCCTCTGTCTCATCACCGGCGTCGAGGTCTTCCCTCGATTCGGCCTCGTCCAGTGTGGGAAGTTCCACGCCGCGCACGTCCAGTTTGCCGGTGACCACGTCGGCGATCAGGCGGGTGCGGTATTCGCGGAGGAGGTCTATTTGGCGGAGAATGGAATCCGTACATTCAGTAATTCTCTGGGTCCGGGCGCTCAGAGAACGCGCTATCTCCTTCTGGTCCGATTTTGGCGGTGTAGGTAACCTCATCTGCCCGTAACGGGTAGAATTGAGATTGGCTTGATGAAGACTCAGAAGTGCTTGACTCCGAGCATAACTCCAAAACACAGTGCTATTCAGTAATAGATTGAGCCACTCAGGGTCATGCCCAGGTTTGACCTGCAGCCGCACCAGATAGGATGCAAAGGCCACTCTGTCGTTGAAGGTGCCCCGAAAGATCCCTACTTTTCCGACAAGATCGGGACTATTGGTTCGGTTAAAAAGCAGATCCTTCTCTTGGAGCATCAATTCATTGGCAATAGATTCAAGGCTTCCGTGAGTAGGGGGACTCACTTGGCCGTC
>JAZDOF010000545.1:0-2850 GCA_043799015.1 Pseudomonadota bacterium
CTCTCGCCGGATCCCCGGAAGGCTCTCGATAACGCTGCCGACTGCCGGATTGAGCGGATAACCGGGAGGGCGATGATCGGATGGCTGAAAAGACCCGGCCTCCGCCGTTCGCCCGGTGTTGTTGATCGCCCCGCGAGCTGACCGTTCGGTTCGAATTGTTGCCACCGGGGAAGCCAATGTGTTATTGATTCATTGTTTGTTGTGACCTCCTGTTCATGCGGGTTGGCTGAGGAAAAGAATTATGAGAACCGGCGCCGGCACATTCGCTTCACCAATCGATCGTTCGGAAAGCACCGTCTTCAGGCTGCTCGGAGCAATCAGTTTTTCGCACTTCCTTAACGATATGTTGCAGTCCATGATTGTGGCTATCTATCCCTTGCTGAAAAGTACGTTCTTTCTCAGTTTCGCGCAGATTGGCCTGATCACGTTGACCTATCAGATAACGGCATCCCTGCTGCAACCGGTGATCGGGCTTTACACGGACCGCCATCCGAAACCCTATTCGCTCTCCATCGGAATGGGTTGCACCCTGACCGGGCTGTTGGTCCTCGCGTGGGCGCCGACTTACGGCATGGTGCTCGTTGCCGCCGCCCTGGTCGGGACGGGCTCATCGATCTTCCATCCGGAATCTTCACGAGTCGCGCGCATGGCTTCCGGCGGCCAATACGGCCTGGCGCAATCCATTTTCCAGGTGGGTGGCAACGCCGGCACCGCTATGGGACCGCTGCTTGCGGCGTGGATCATCATTCCTCGAAGCCGCGCCTATCTTGCGTGGTTCTCGGTGGCCGCCCTGCTCGCCACTTTCGTTCTGTGGCGGGTGGGCGGATGGTATAAGCACAGGCTGTCGCAGAGGGAAAAACGAGCCAAGCCGCTCGAATCCACTCCGGGAGCTCCCCCCGGGCGTGTAGTGGCAGGAGCCATGCTGGTTCTGCTGGTCCTGATTTTTTCAAAATTCTTTTATATGGCCAGCTTGAGCAGTTACTTCATATTCTATCTGATGAGTAAATTCCATCTTTCGGTGCAATCCGCCCAGATGCACCTCTTTGTCTTTTTGTTGGCGGTGGCCGCGGGGACCGTTCTCGGCGGGCCAATCGGGGATCGCATCGGCCGCAAACGAGTGATCTGGGCTTCTATTCTGGGGGTCGCTCCGTTCACACTGCTATTGCCCTACGCGAACCTGTTCTGGACCGGACCCCTCACATTCATTATCGGCCTCATACTCGCCTCGGCTTTTTCAGCGATTTTGGTTTTCGCGCAGGAGCTCATTCCGGGTAAAGTGGGGATGGTATCCGGGCTCTTTTTCGGGTTGGCATTCGGAATGGCGGGCATCGGTGCCGCCGTGTTGGGCAAGCTGGCCGACGTCCGTGGCATCGAATACGTTTATCACCTCTGCTCATTCCTCCCGTTGCTCGGGATTTTTGCGGCTTTCTTGCCGAATACCGGAAGACCTTCAAACGGGTAGTTTTTCAGGGAGGGCACGGCTTTGCCGTGCTCAGCGCACAGCAATGTGGAAAATCTTTCCCACGCCGTCTGCAATTTTTTCCGCCTTCCGGCACCGGGCCGACTCTCATGCATCAGTGGTTGTTTCGCTCGAGCTCATCAGCTTGGTTTCTCGTCGTGCCAGCCCGGGCCGACCCCGGAAGGACAGGCCGGATACCGGCTTCAACCGGAATGACGGAGCGATTTTCATACCGAAGCCCATGGCCGGGAAGCCACAACAAAACATGAAAACCGCTCCTCTCTCACCAATCACCATTCACTGCTCACTGTCTTTGATACCGCGCATGGAGGCCGCATCAGGCCACGGTCGATACCAGACTCGCCGCGACCGATCCTGCGACCAAATTCGCGTCGGTCGGTTCCGTCAGTGAAGTGTATTCCTTGATTGCTTCCAGCATGGCCTGTACCAGTTCGTCGGTGGTTGTGGTACCGGAACTGGACGAGGTCGCCGATGAGGACGAAGCCGTCGAGGACGATACACCGGACTCGTCCTGGCCGTTAAACTTGCCGGGAGGCGGTCCGGGAGGCGGCCCCTGGCTCTCCATCGCCGACATGAACTCGCTTTCGGTCAGGCTTCCGCTGTCGCTGGTGTCGAGCCGGCCCCACATCTCATTGGCTTGATCCTCGCTGACTTCATCGGGCCGGTTCGATACGTACTCTTCCTTGCTTACCGAGCCGTCACCGTCGGTGTCGAGTTTGCCGAACAGATCGCTCAATGACCCTCGGGCCTGGTTGGATGTCGAGTCGCTCTCCTCGGTCGCCGCGGTGTATTTATCGATCGCCTCCAGTAAGGCCTGTACCAGTTCGTTACTCGCGGTGGTGCCGGAACCGGAGGTCGTCGAGGAGGTTTCGTCGGACTCGTCCTGGCCCTCAAACTCGCCGGGAGGCTGTCCAGGAGGCGGCCCCTGGTTCTCCATCGCCGACATGAACTCGCTTCCGGTCAGGCTTCCGCTGTCGCCGGTGTCGAGCCGGCCCCACATCTCACTTGCTTGGTCCTCGCTCACTTCCTTGGGACGGTTCGACACGAACTCATCTTTGCTCACCGAGCCGTCACCATTGCTGTCTACGGCCTTGAGCATTTTCTCTTGCATCTGTGAGATGTAAGATGAACTTAATCCTCCCGCGCTGCTGATTGAACTTACCATGACTTGTCTCCTTCTTAGTTTTACGTTCAATTATTTTCCATGTCCTTTTCAGATGCCGGCTACTTAAAGCAAGAATCGGAGCTTCCTCAGGATAAATCGCGTTAACTTATGTCAAGTGCAGGTAAAGTTTTGTAAAGTTATGAACCCTTGTCTATTTTACCTACTCCAATCTTCTCCACAACCGTCCCATTATTCCTCAATATTT
>JAZDOF010000564.1:0-2744 GCA_043799015.1 Pseudomonadota bacterium
ACAAATAGCGTCCCCGTCAGGCCAAGTGCAAACCTGGCCGGCGGGTGCATGAAGATTGTTGGCCTTTGATTTCTTAGTGTCTTGTGGTCCATTCTTAATCCATCGTGGCGAACGATTACAGGATCGTCCGTTTCGGCTACATGCCGGTTTTGTCCGTCCGCGCACAAAGCAGCCGGCCGAAGACTATCAGGTCGAAAACGATCAACGCATCAAGGGTTTTCTCGGTCTTCATCCTGGTCAACGCGCCTTCCCAACTATTCAGGATGAAATATGCGGTTTCCCTCGGATCCAGGTCCAAGGGTATCTCGCCCGACTCCCTTGCCTCCAGCAGACAAACCGCGATTCCGCTCTGCATCTTGCCCAGCACTTCCGTAAGCTTTTTCCGAAACGTATCGCTGAGGTCCGCGAGTTCCTGGGCCAGGTTACCTATCGGGCATCCCCGTGAGCATCCCTCTTGACCGAAGTAATCTTTCATCTCGCCGAAGAATCGCCGGAGTCGTCCTACGGGCGGCAACGACGAATCGTTGAGATGACGCTCCATGGTCCCGGACATAAAATCCGCGAAATAATCCACCACGGCCAAACCGAATTCCTCCTTGGTCTGAAAGTAAAAGTAAAATGATCCCTTCGGCACTCCCGCAGCCCGCAGAATCTCCTGTATGCCGGTGTTGTTGAATCCTTTCTCGTGAATCAGTTTCGCGCCCTCGGCTATGAGTTTTGCCCGGGTGTCCTCCCTTGTCATGGATGCTCCAGTGTGTCGTTTCGTCAGGAATGATAATAGACCGGTCGATTATTCATGTCAAGCAAATTGTGCCTTGCCCTTTGGCCGTGAATTCTTGTGGGGCCGGTCGTCGGCCCTGCCCCACGTTGAGCTTGGGTTCTCCCCCCTCATCAATAAACGGATACCTGGAGATTAAGAAATCGTGAGCGTTTGCCGTAGGCTATTCGTTGAACCCGGAAGACCGGACCACGAGGTCACCAAGACACAGAGGAAGATGGGAAACGATACACAGGGTCCGGCCGGCACGAACAGGGTCGCCGATAGGTTCCTACGAGCCTTTGATTTCTTCGTGCCTTCGTGGTTCACTCTTTTTCCGTAGAAGTGAACGCTACGGGAGATTTTACCGTTGCAGGCGGCGACTTAACCGGGCGTTGGAACATTACTCGGACGATTCTTCGTCCGCGGCATCCAGTTCTCTCCGCTGGATGTTGTCCACGATGCATTTGGCCAGGGGATGAACGACGTGATAGACCATTTCCAGGCCCTGACGGGTCGAGCTTACTATTCCGCGACTCTTGAGGTGTATGAGGTGCTGTGACACCGTGGCCTGATGCAATCCCAGGCATTCCTGCATGTTCTTGACATTGCAGCCCCCTACCCTCAAGAGTCCGTACACTATCTTAAGGCGGATGGGGTGTCCCACAGCTTTGAACACCTCCGCTTCATCGGAAAAGTCCTTCTGTTTGATCTCTAGGAATGTCTGATCCATTTTGTCCAAGCCGGCTTTCCGATTACCTTCAGGGGCCGTTGCGCCCATAATGACCTGCCTATCGGCCTGAAGACTTATCATCAGGCCTGACGTCGGAGACTTTATTCGCCTCCCCCGGAGGCGCGCACGAAGGCGACATTCAAGTGGATACGCCGTACCTGGGAAGGACCCATTTATTCACGACCACCCAGACGATTATCAGCCCGAGCACTATGTATGCTTCCATTCTATTCCGACCTTTCTCGGCAATTGGCCGAGTTATTACGAATGAAGGTTAATGAAGCCGGCTGATCCGGCCCTGTCGAGGTCCAGCCTGCGCACGAGGCTCGACGGCCGCGCCGTTGTCGAGCAGGCGGTCCAGCCATTCAGGCAAAGCATCCTCCGAGATGCGTGGTTGCTCCGCGGGGCCCAGAAGGCCGGCCACCCATTTCTTGACCGTGGCGCTGTCCCACTTGGCAAGACCGACATGATACGCGGCTACGCGACCTTGACGATCGATAATGTACGTGGTCGGAAACCCGGTTACCTCATATACCGCTTCCCTGTCTTCGTTCACGACGTAGTAGCCCATCAACCGTCCCCGTACGGTGTTCTCAACCACATCGGTCCCCTTCCCCGAACCGCTGACGTAAGCGAGGCCCGTGGGATCACTCTTGCCCTGAAGCCTAACCCAGCCGGGGTCATCCCAAAGATTTACGCAAAGCACCACAAGTTCGGGCCGGTTGAGGTCCTTAACCATTTTCTTCAGCTTCTGCTTTTCATCCGCGCAATATCGGCAATCGCGCCTCCAGAAGTTCAGCAGGACCACTTTTCCCTTGAGATCCGCCGGCTTGAACGGTTTACCGTCACCGGCGACCATACGGAAATTCCCGGCGGAAGGGAGACTGTCCAACGCTTGAAAACCTGCGTCTTCCGGCACCGTGCCGGCATGAAGGCCGGACGCGCTACAAAACAGCAGGATGGTAACAAAGCAGCGAAAGGACGTGTTTGCTGCGGACCGAACCATAGTCGGACTCCCTGATCTTTATATTGGTTATCTGTATATCCCTATATTCTTTTTCCGTCAACTCTTTTTTCGCCGCGAAACTCCACCAAGCCCGTATGACACTTTCGTCCGGGACCCGAGGACATAAACTTGGATCATGAAGAACGCCTGAAGGTAGAATGTGGGGCAATGATAGGCTGATTTCTTAAATCAACAGCATTGGGTTTTAACCGTGAGCGTCCCAGCATACGAAGTAAAAACAAAGTGGT
>JAZDOF010000569.1:0-5030 GCA_043799015.1 Pseudomonadota bacterium
GTGGCTGTCTTTAAATGATTTAGGAAGGCACACTCTTGCAAATCAACTAAGCCAGTTTTTTGCACGCCCGGCAATTGATTAGTCCCGTAAAAGGTAGACTCCGCAGAAATGCGGATTTTGTTTTGCCTAATCTGGCCTGGATCGTAGCATTTCAGAGTAGAAAACCGCAATTTTCTTGTAGAGATGCGGATTTTTTGTTATTCTTTTTGGCTTTGACGCAGCCTCCTTTTTATATTATAGTGGAGTGTCTGAGTGACACCCACTCAGTAGGTCTTTTCGTCCACAAACGGAGGATTTAATGTTACAAGTAAGAGACATTTCGTATTCAACAGGAAGCCGTCAGGTCCTGAATTCGGTCAGCTTTTCGATGATGCCGGGAGACAAGGTGGCAATCGTTGGTATCAACGGCGCAGGAAAAACAACCCTGCTCAAGTTGATCATGGGATTGCTCATGCCCGACGAAGGGACGGTGATCAAACCGTCCAGGGTCGGCTACGTCCCGCAGGTCATCACCGGAGAACTGGTCGTCAGAGAAGGCGGCACGGTGCAAGAGTTCATGATGGAGGGTCGCGGCCTCAACCAGCTCGGCCAACGTCTTCACTCCCTTGAAAAACAGATGGCTGAACCGTTATCGCCAAGCGAGATGGAAGCAGTGTTTGCTTCCTACTCGCGGACGCAGGACGAGTTCGTCCGTCTGGGGGGTTACGAAGCGGAGTCCGAGATCGAGGCAATCCTCCATGGCATCGGTCTGAACATCGGTTTGGATCGAATCGTTTCAACGCTGAGCGGCGGCGAAAAGACAAGGCTGGCGTTCGCGCGCAGCCTGTTCGCCGAAAGCGACCTGCTCATTCTCGACGAGCCCACGAACCACATCGACCGCGAGAGTTACGCTTGGCTGGGTGGGTATCTGAAGGGGGTCAAGAAGGCTGTCCTCGTTGTCAGCCACCATCCCGACTTCCTCAACCCGTTCACGCGGCTGATTCTCGAGATCGAGAAGTTCACAGGGCGGATGCGCGAATACTTCGGCACATACGACGAGTATGTGACGCAGAGCGCGCTCAACGAGCAGGCGCTGTTCAAGGAGATCGAGTGGCTCGACAAGGAAGTCGCAAGGCTTTCCGAGTCGGCGCTCCGCCTGCAATACGGTGGTCCCAACAGGGCCAGCGCGGCCCAGAACATGTTCGGACGGATCGAGCGGCTCAAGAAGCAAAAGGACGAGATTGTCGAGGTGATGCCCCGGCACGAACGCGCCTTGCGCTTCAAGTTTCCCGCTTCGGTCAGGCCCGGACAGACCATCGTTTCAGTCGTGGGTATCTCGAAGTCGTTCGACAAGGTGCTGTTTTCTGATGTGAGCTTCGAGGTCTACCGCGATGAACGCGTCGTCCTGCTCGGTCCGAACGGATCGGGTAAAACCACGGTCATCAGGATGATCATGGATCAGGTCAAGCCGGACAAGGGAGAGATCAAGCTGGGTCACAACGTGGTTCTGGGATACTACGCCCAGGAACACGAGAACCTCGATCCCAACCTCACTGCGCTTGAAGAGGTCCAGGCGTCCTGCTATAGGACCGGAGGCAACCTGAGGAGCATCCTTGGGCGTTTCCTGTTTCCGCAGGAAAAAGCGTTCCAGAAGGTTTCGACCTTGAGCCCGGGAGAGAAGAGCCGCTTGTCGTTGTGCAAGCTTATCGTCAGCGGTTGCAACTTCCTGGTTCTCGACGAGCCTACCAACTACCTCGACCCGTTGTCTCGCGACGCGGTGTGCGACGCCTTGAACGATTTTGAAGGGGCCGTGCTGTTCGTCAGCCACGACCGCGGATTCGTTACCAAGGTCGCTCCCTCCCGCGCCATCGTGATGCCGGAAGGGCAGTCGGTCATGTTTTCGGAAGACCTGCTTTCGGAGTGAAGGCCACCCAAAAGGAGATGGGAGTATGAACGATCTTGGAAGGATGTACCATACTTACCATCTCCGAGAGGGTAAGTATGGCTTTGCGCACCACCTCACCACCAAGGGTCGGTTTTTCAGGTCCGAGGTCGGTGAGGGGCGGTGCGTGCTGGATCTCGGCAGCAGAGACGGAACGCTGACAAGAACTTTCGCCCGCGGAAACTCCGTCGTCTGCGTGGACGTCGACGAATATGCGGCAAGTATCTGCCGGCGCTTCGGACTCACCTCCGTTTGCGCCGACTTGAACGCTTGCCTGCCGTTCGCCGGACAATCCTTCGACGTCGTCGTCTTGGCCGATGTCTTGGAACACGTTCTGCTGGGGCGGGAGCTACTTGAAGAAATTCAGCGGCTTCTCGTCCCCGGCGGTCTGTTTCTGGGATCGACGCCCAATGCGTTCTACTGGTCGAACAGGGTCAAGATGTTTTGCGGCAAAGATCCTCACGAGTTTTTGGATCCCACGCACGTCAGACACTTCTCCTTGGACAGTCTGAGACTAACTCTCTCCGGCTGTTTTGCCGACCTGAGAATCGTGCCATACGGCCACCATTCGTTGGCGAGGACGCTTCCTAAGCTCTTCGCCAGCGATTTCTTCTGGCTCTGCCGGAAGTAGTCGCAAGGTTCACGTTACAAAGGAGTCAGCCATGGCTCGAATCGCCATCTGGACCGCCAGTCATCTGCCGAAGCTGGGAGGCTTGGAGTGGAGCACCTACCGGCTTGCGCGGTCTCTGGTCCGGTTGGGCCATGAGCCGCTGTTCATCACAAGGACAATGGACGGCACCGGGCCGTCCGACGTTCCGGAAGTAAGATTTGCCGGTGCGACCGTTAAGGAGTGGACCGGGATTTCGGGGGATTGGATTCTTGCAAACCGCGGCAGGTTCGACGTACTGCACACCATCGACTGTTTCTATCAGGCGGTGGACGAGCAGATCGGGTTCCTGTCTGCGTCTGGTTTGCCGACAGTGATGAAGATCCCCACTCAAGGATACATACCCAGACTGATTAATACGCCACGACGCAAATCTCTTTTTTTCGGCATCCACGCCTTCGTGGCGTTGAACGCCGGGATCAGAGACGAGCTGTTAAGCGTGGGAATCGGTCCGGAGAAAATCCACAACATCCCGAATGGGGTGGATACCCGGGAATTCGCGCCAACCAAGAACAAGGTTCGGGTGCGAAAGATCCTGGATCTGCCTTCAAGAGATGTGTTGGTCCTATACATGGGACGGTTCGTCCGACGCAAACGATTAGACGTCCTTCTGTCTGCGATGCGTTCATTCCCACCTGAAGTCAAACTGGTCTTGGTCGGTTCCGGTTTCGGCCAGAGGGACTCGGTTGAAGAAGAAGTCGTTGCGCAGACAGAGAGAGCATCCAACATTATTCTGCGAGGACCGACAAGTTCCCCAGTCGCTTATTACCAGGCGTGCGACGTGCACGTTTTGGTTTCGGAGCGCGAGGGTCTTGCCAATTCGGTTCTCGAAGGAATGTCCTGCTCACTGCCGAGCATTGTCACTGACATTCCCGGGCTTTCAGACGTCGTAACTTCCGGCAAGGAAGGACTGGTCGTTCCAGTCGGCGACGCTGAAGCAACCGCGGAAGCCTTGGATAATCTGCGGTCACACCCCGGCCTGCGCAAGCAGTTCGGGATGAACGCAAGGCGGAAGGCGTTTTTGCGATACGAAGTGTCCAAGGTCGCGGCAGAATACGAAACAGTCTACCGCACCATCACCAAGGGGAGGGGCAAATGAAGGTCGCGTTGGCGATTCCATACAATCCGCTCGAGGAAATTGGCGGGTTGGAACTCGGAACGCTCCGCCACGCGACCGCTCTTTCTAAGTGCGGGTGCGAGGCGGAGATACTGACAAAAGGGGCAAGCAGCGTAAAAGAAGGGGTCGCGATAAGAGGATTCGCCGACCTCGTTGAGATGTGCCGTTGGCTCCTTGCGAAACCGAACCGCTACGATGTTGTCCACTGGCTTGAGATCTTTCCGAATCAAGGGGAAGTCGAAATCCAGGCCATGTGTTCATGTCTGCTGCGTTCGTTCGGCACCAAGGTGGTGTTCATGGTGGCGACCTCGGGGAATCTGAAGACCCGGGGTTCGGGTCCGCTCGCCACTCCGTTGATCCAACGGTCTGCGGACGTTTATATCGTGTCCAATCCCGAACAGTTGACAGAGTTCGCGGATTCGGGGATACGCAAGAACGTCCGTGTCATCGGTTTCGGGGTCGATACCGATCAGCAGTTTTATCCGGCCGGTTTGAACGAGAAACTCGGACTGAGGGCTTTCCTCGGCCTTCCTGCGGAAAAGGTCTTGTGCCTTTTCATGGGACGGTTCGTGGAACGCAAACGTCCGGATTTTCTGCTTCGGAACTGGCAGGCGATGGAACGCCTGCACGGTTCGGCCGAACTCGTCGTCGTCGGCTCAGGAATGGGCCAGCACGATTCGATCGAAACCCAGTTGGTTTCGCTTGCAGCCTCTACTCCCTATACCATCTTTAAGGACGTAACGGAATATCCAGAGCATTACTACAGGGCTTGCGACTTACTGTTGCTTCCGAGTAGCAGAGAGGGACAGCCCAACGTGCTCATGGAGATGATGGCTTGCGGCAATCCGGTTGTCGGTTCCGATATACCGGGTATCAGGGAGTTACTGCATCACGGCGTCACAGGTCTTCTGTTTCCGGCCGACAACCCGTGCGCTTTCCGCGAAGCGGTTTCCTTGCTCGTCACTGACGGGTCGCTTCGGGAGCGGCTTGGCCGGGCGGCGAGAAGCAAGATCACAGCAGAAAAGGGAATCGAGTCGGTTACACAAACCTACCTCGATCTCTATCGAGAACTGGGAGGGTGACAATGTTTACCAAGATCCGCGTTGCCGTCACCCGCCAGTGCGAGATGAACTGCGTCTACTGCCCCCACGGTCCCACCATCAACATGGAGAACTACGATGGCGAGGAAACCTACTGCATGACGGACGACGAACTCATTGGAGTTCTGTCCGTCTTGGTAGGGAGAGGGTTGAAAGAGGTTCATTTCACTGGCGGCGAACCGCTGCGCCGCAAGGGCCTGGTGGAACTGATCCGCAGAACCGCCG
>JAZDOF010000571.1:0-14067 GCA_043799015.1 Pseudomonadota bacterium
CGCAATATAGCGGCGCATCTTACTTCTTCGGCAACGAGCTGGTATAAAGGGGGGTCACCTGGGCCGGGCGAGGACCCGCACGAGCGGCTACCGCCTGGGGAGCCTTACGTGACGGGTTATCCTGAATGGAGGAGGAAGTAATATGAAACTGGCCGGTAGGGCCGCTGTAGTTACGGGGAGCAGCAGAGGAGTGGGGGCCGTGGTGGCCCTGGCTTTTGCACGGGAAGGCGCGGATGTTCTGATCAACTACACGTCCAGCGAAGGGCCCGCACTGGCGCTGGTCGATGAGATCCGCGCAATGGGCCGCAAATCGGTGGCGGTGAGGGCGGACGTCGCGTCCAAGGCGGATGTCGAGAACATGATGGCCCAAGCCAAGGAGCACTTCGGCAGGCTGGACATCCTGGTCAACAATGCCGGTTTTACCAAACCGGCGATGCTTTTCAAAATGACCGAAGACGAATGGGACGCCGTGGTGGACGCGCACTTAAAGGGTCCGTTCCTTTGCGTCCAGGCGGCTTTTCCGTTCTTCAAGGAACAGAATTACGGCAAGATAATCAACGTAAGCTCCGTTGCGGGTCTTGTGGGAACAGTGGGCCAGGTGAACTACTCCGCTGCAAAGGGAGGCATCCTGAGCTTCACGAAAAGCGTGGCCCGAGAGTTGGCGCGTTTCAATGTCGGTGCAAACGTAATATCTCTGGGGATCGTCGAAACGGACATGACGGAAAAGATCAGATCGGATGAGAAACTTCGCGAGGTATACATGAACCGGATTCTGCTGAAGCGGTTCGCAGCCGCTCAAGATATAGCTCCCAGCTTTGTATTCCTGGCGTCGGCCGAATCCGACTACATAACGGGACAACTTATCTGTGTGGACGGTGGATACGGGATGATCTGACATCGAGGGGTTACGGGCGTACACGACGTCACCCCTTCGGAGGCGGCCGCGTCCGGCTCGGTCCCCGGCCCGGCCGATGCGTATCGGCGATGTCCGGGAGCCCTGCACCTGCACCGATCGTGAGTTTGATGCGGCGCCTACCATAAAAAAAGCCTTGACTTGAGCATGGGCAGATGTTACTCATGGCGGTAAATTACCGGATGAACAACAGAACGAGTTAGGCGTGGTCCTCGGCATTGAAGCAAGGGGCCCACAGGATATACGAGGCCGATCCGTCGAGAGAAAAAGGCGTTCCCTGAGCGGCCTCGGCAGGTGCGGCACAGGTGTCCGGCACAAAAAACAGCTTGACATTCCGTGCTTGATTTGATACCACAAAATACATTCCGGACTATATCGCCTTTATCCGGGAATGTTTTTTACGGGGCTCCCGAACCATAACTCGGGAGGAACTGTTGAAAGGAGGATTGAGGGTATGGTTAAGCGTTTATTGATTTTGAGCCTTTTGGTTCTGGCCGTGTGCGGCGCCGGTACGATATCGTTTGCCGGTGGTCCTGCGCCCGTGGCGGCGGGGTCTGAAATAATGCCTGCGCCCCCGTGCCCCCCACCCGTTTGTGGCCCGGTTCAATCCAAGTACAGCGTGGTTAGGGAACAGATTACCCCGGTGCCCGCTCAGCTTCGCAGAGTTAGAGTAGCGGCCCCTTACCTGGCCGGTGTTTGCTGGCCTCGCACCCCACTGGCGTTCTTCGGCAACGCGCAGACTTATCCCAACCCCATCGCCCCTGGTCGTTATGAGTGGCTGGTGCCGGTCGGCGACCTGAAGAGTGATGCGTACAAGGATCGTTGCGTGTATGTGAAGGCAAACTACATAAAGCAGAAACCGGTTTGCGGTCCTGTTCCTATGGCTCCGCCGCCTCCCATGCCGGCAAGGGTCGTAAAGTAAGCCGTTTTGCGAAACAGGCTGAAAAAATTTTACGAATATAGTGAGTTTTGTCGAAAGGAGGATGAGGGTATGGTTAAAAAGCTAGGAATTCTCGGGATCATCCTGATCGCTACGGCAGCGGCGACCATGGCATGGGCCGGGACGGATATGGGCGCAATACCGGCGCCGCAGCCCACCGTAATGCCCGCCGCGGCCCCCGCCGCAGCGTGTGTGGTAGGGCAGCCCTGTGCGCCGGCCCCCGTGGCCAAGATGAAGCCGAGGCCCGCGCCCAAGCTGGTGACCACCATTGACGTCAAGATGCAGTATCCGCAGCAGCCCATTATGCCCTGTGGTCCTGTCATGGCCGCTTCCTGCGGTGTTGGTCCCGCCCCGATCCCCGTTGCAGTCCCGATGTGGAAGTTCGTGGTACCTTGGCCGCCCTTCGTATACTATCTGCCGGTTGAATAGGCGAGCACATATACCGAACATCGAAAGCCCCCTTCGAGGGGGCTTTTTTATTCCTGGAGAACCGTTCCGTGGTCATTATTCCCGCCATAGACATCAAGCTGGGCAAATGCGTACGACTGCGCCAAGGCAGGATGGATTCTTCCACCGTGTTCAATGAGTCGCCCTCCGAACAGGCGCGGCAATGGGAAGCGGGGGGGGCGAAGCGGATTCACGTGGTGGATCTGGACGGGTCCATCGAAGGGCGTCCGGTGAACCTCGAAGAAATCAGGAGAATCGTCGAATCCGTCGCAGTGCCCGTCCAGCTCGGCGGGGGCATCCGGCGCGCGGACACCATTCGGTCCTACCTGGACATCGGAGTGTCCACGGTCATCCTTGGAACGATAGCCGCAAGAGAACCGGATCTGGTTCTCGGCCTGCTCGATGAATTCCCCGGCAGGATAGCGGTGGGCATCGATGCCAAGGACGGCTGGGTGGCCGTTGAGGGTTGGACCCGGGCCACCGGTATTTCCGCGGGCGACTTGGCCGGGAAACTTGCACCCGGGATGCCTGTCTCATTCATATACACCGACATCGAGCGAGACGGAATGATGTCCGGGCCGAACATCGACGCGACGCGTCGTTTTGCGCTGGGTACCAACGTGCCTGTGGTACTGTCCGGCGGTATTTCCTGTATGGACGATGTCCGAGGGGCCATGTCGCTGGAAGGAGCCGGGGTAGCCGGTATCATAATAGGACGCGCACTGTACGAAGGCACCGTCGCTCTTACCGAAGCCATTGCTTTGACGGAAAGCTGAAATGCTCGCAAAAAGAATAATTCCATGCCTGGACGTTAAGGACGGAAGAGTCGTCAAAGGGGTCAACTTCGTCAACTTCCGGGACGCCGGAGACCCGGTTGAGAATGCTCGATTCTACGATGAGGAGGGCGCCGACGAACTGGTTTTCTTGGACATAACAGCGTCCCATGAAAAAAGAAATATTATACTGGACGTGGTCGCCAGGACCGCGGAACAGGTCTTCATGCCTCTAACGGTCGGCGGCGGAGTGCGAAACAACGACGACATACGCGATCTGCTCAATGCCGGTGCCGATAAGGTCTCGGTCAACACCGCCGGCGTACTCAATCCGGAACTACTCCATGAAGCCTCCCAGAGGTTCGGAAGTCAGTGCATCGTTGCGGCCATAGACGCCAAGAAAACCGGCAACACCCCTTCGGGATTCGAGATTTCCATACATGGCGGGCGTACCATGACAGGAACGGATCTTCTGGAATGGGCAAGGCGTGTGGAAGAACTGGGCGCGGGTGAAATCCTACTGACCAGTATGGACGCGGACGGTACGAAGGACGGATATGATATTCCGATGACGAAAGCTGTGACTTCCATAGTCGGCATTCCCGTAATTGCCTCGGGCGGAGCGGGCACTCGCGAGCATCTTAGGGATGCCGTCCTCTTGGCTGATGCCGATGCCGTTTTGGCGGCCTCCATCTTCCACTACCGGGAGATCCCGGTTAGAGACCTCAAGAACTACCTTCACGGAGAAGGCATACCCGTCAGGCTCTAATGCAATCCACGGGCGTGTTTTTCTCGGCCGGTACCGGTGGAGTCCGGGGCGAGGGGCGCGTCCGGGGCGGCGAAGTCAATCCCGGCCTTTGAGGATTGCTCTTATCTTTTCATTACCATAAGTACACGACGGAAGGAAAAATGGAAACATCGGGCAGCGCGCCGGACGGCACCGAAAACGTACGAACGCGTGTGATAATGGAGAGTATCAACTCCTTGGAGCTGCCGCGTGTTCTGGAGGAAGTGTCCGGACACGCGCTGTCCGCCCCGGGTAGGGATGAAGTCCTCGGTTCGTCTCCGGAGACTGAGCGCCCAGCGGTGGAGGAGCGCTTGGCACTGGTTTCCGAGCTCCGGGAAATGATTTGTATTCACGGAGCACTCCCTCTCGGCGGCCTGATACCTATGGAGGGGTTACTTGAAAGCCTGGCCGGCCGGGCCGCGGTTCTAAACGCCGAGGAGATCATAGCCGTACGTGACGTCGCGTCCTTGGCCGGCGTTGCGGCGAATCGCCTGAGCGGGCTTGAGCCGCGTTACGGGATCTTGACGGCACTCGCCGACCGATTCATACCCCTGGATCGTCTTATACGCAGAATCGACGATACCATCGACGAACACGGCATGGTAAAGGCATCGGCAAGCAGACGCCTTTCAGAAATTCGTTCCCGTCTCGACGGGGCCCGCAATCGAATCCGCAAGCTCCTCGATGACATGGTGAGGGACCGTGAGCTGCAAAACGTAGTGCAGGAGGACTACGTGACTCTTCGGAACGATCGCTACGTCGTGCTCCTGCGGCCCCAATTCAAGGGATATCTTGACGGCATAGTTCACGACCACTCCCGAACCGGGGCCTCCGTTTACGTTGAGCCTCTCCACGTGGTTGAACACAACAATCAAGTGGCCGCGCTATTGGACGAGGATAGGGAGGAAATCAGGCGCATCTTCAAGGAGCTGACCGCCGAGATTCGTGAGGTTGCCGAGGATTTCGGCCGCAACTATGGACTGCTGGTTCATTTGGACGCATATCAGGCCCGGGCGTTCTACGCGTCGGCAACCGACGCGACAGCTCCGGAGCTTACGGACGAAGGTTTTCGCATCCTCGGGGCACGCCACCCTCTGTTAATAGCCATGGAAGGCTGCAAGGTGGTGCCCATGGACGTGATTCAGGAGTCGGGCACACCGGCTACCGTAATAAGCGGCGCCAACATGGGGGGTAAGACCGTGGCGCTCAAGATTGCCGGACTGTTCCCGCTGCTGACGCGGTGCGGGATCATGGTGCCGGCCCTTGAAGGCACTCGGATTAACCCTTTCTCCCGGGTCATGGCCGACATAGGCGATGAACAGGACATAAGGGGTGGGGTGTCCTCGTTCTCCGGGCACATGCTCCGCATAAAAGAGATTATTGATACCGTATCCCAGGGGGACCTGGTGGTGCTGGATGAGCTTGGAGGCGCCACCGACCCCGAGGAAGGTTCCGCCCTTGCCATGGCCGCAATGGACGAGCTCATTTCAGCCGGTGCGAGGGTGGTGGTGACGACGCACTTAACCAGCCTCAAGGCCTATGCCATGAGCAACCCCGCCGTACGAAACGTCAGCGTAGAGTTTCACCCCAATACGCTGCAACCCACCTATCGGCTTCTATATGACCTACCGGGCGAGTCCCATGCGATTGAAACCGCGGAACGCATCGGCATGCCGGAGCGCGTTATACGGTCTGCGCAGCGATACGTCGATAAGTCCGCGGGGGGCAGCTCAAAACTTATGGCCGCGCTCAGGGAGGAACTACTGGAGGCGGAAGCCTTGCGGCTTTCCCTTCAGGAACGGGAAGCCGGCCTTCAAGAACGGATCGAGGAGATCGCCGCGACTAAAAGCGACATGTTGGAGGAATTTCGACGCGAGGCCAAAGACCTCTTGAAGAGTGCCGAAATTCAGATTGCCGGTTTACGGCAATCCCTTAAGGAGGGGCGCCCAAAGGATCAACCCAAGCCCAAGGAGGTTTTGGTTCAGGTTAGGGCGGAGCTGGAAAGAGGCTTGGGTCTGCCTCTGGAAAAAAAGGGTCCCGACTTCAAAGTGGGCGACCAAGTGAAGCTCAAAAAGTTGGGTAAGAAGGGATCGGTTCTGGCCGTTCCGGATAGAGGACATGTGGAAGTGGCCGTGGGGCGGATGAAAATGAGGGCCGAGGTTGATGACGTCGAACTCCTTCAAAATCGCTCACATGAAAAAAAGTCTTCAAAAAACGACCGGATTAGGGTAGATATTCCGACTGCCAGGGCCCGTCGGGAGGTGAACGTAATCGGCCTCCGGGTGGACGACGCTCTCGCCGTGGTGGAAAAGGCCGTTGACGAGGCGATGCTGAGTGGACTTTCCAGCATAAACGTCATTCACGGTAAAGGGACGGGCAGGTTGAAGCAGGCAATTTGGGAGGCCCTAGCCGATCAATCCTACGTTCGCAGCCTGCGCGTTGAAAATATTCACGGAGGGGGCGATGGTGTTACCGTGGTGGACCTGGACGTGGATTGACGACGCCCAATAACCTTACCGAGCTGCAGTGCGGTAAGAACGGATCAATCGGAAGAGGGGGCGGCCGGACACGCTTGACCATGAGGTCTTCCCGGCGGCCATGTTTTCCGCACCAAGTCGGGTCGGACGTCGGTCGGTGGTGTTAAGCGAACGGCGAACCTGGAGAGCAACCGGATGCGAATCCCCGATTCCAAAGTGGCTGAGATAGCGTCCGCAGCCAACATCGTGGACGTGGTCTCGGACTATCTGCATCTTAAGAAGTCCGGCAAGGACTATCGAGGGGTCTGCCCTTTTCACGGCGACAAGGACCCTTCGCTTTACGTATCCCCTCAGAAGCAAATATTCTATTGCTTCGGCTGTGCAACCGGCGGCAACGTTTTCAGCTTCCTAATGAAGATAGAGAACATATCCTTCGCGGAATCCGTAAAACGCCTTTCAGACCGTTACGGTGTGGCTTTGGCCTATGAAGTCGGCCGGAGCGAGCGTCCGGACGAAAAGGAGGGCGTTCTCAAGGTCCTGACCCAAGCCGGAGATTACTTTTTGAAGCGTTTGGAGGACGCGCCGGAAGGACGAAGTTACCTTAACGGGCGCGGCATATCCCAGGAGTGGATCAACCACCTCGGGCTCGGGTACGCTCCCGATTCTTGGGACGGCTTGACGGAGCATCTCCGGCGCATCGGCGCGGACCCCGCATCGTCCGTCTCCGCCGGTTTGATCAGACCAAGGCCTACAGGGGGACATTACGATTATTTCAGGTCAAGAATCATGATACCCATTCGTGATCTTGGTCAAGGGGTGGTAGCGTTCGGGGGCCGAATCCTGGGAGAAGGGGAGCCTAAATATCTTAATTCACCGGAATCTTCCGTGTTTCACAAGAAAGAACTACTCTTCGGGCTGGATTCCGCGCGTGAATCCATCCGTCGCGAGGCCAACGTAGTCCTCGTGGAAGGCTATTTCGATCAAATATCCCTGCGCATACGCGGACTGGAAAACGTCGTGGCCCCGTTGGGGACCTCTTTGGGGAAGGAGCAGGTCAAGCTGCTCAGACGTTTCACTCACTCGGTCACTTTGGTGTTCGACGGCGATGAGGCGGGTGTGCGTGCGGTGAAGAGGGCTATTCCACTTTTTCTCGCGGAAGGTCTCGATGCCAAGTGTCTTATATTGAAGGAATACAAAGACCCCGACGAAGCGGTCAACAAGGTCGGAATACAGGGGTTCCGCCGGATGCTCGATACCGCGGTCGAAGTGGTGGATTTCCTGCTGGACCATGTGGAGGCCCAATACGACCTGAAAACCCTTCATGGAAGGAATATGGCGGCCGACGAGTGCCTGCCGATCCTACGGGAGATTGCCGATTCCAAAGAAGGTGATTACCTTTTGGAAAGGTTCTCGTACAGGCTGCGGACACGCGAGAATAGGTTACGTACCATGCTTGGATCCGCGTATCGCCGAGTTCGTCAAGATCCGGTGCAAAGGCCTCAAGAAAAGCGTAAACTTTTTGATTTCCCTGCCGAGGAGAGAAACATCTTAAGAGGAATGCTCACAAGAGAGGACTTCATCGGCCGAGTCGTCGAGAGCAATGTTGTGAAAGATTTCCGGGAACCCGTGCTTAAGTTGCTCGCAGAGAAGATGATCGACTTCGGCCGGCGCCGTGGGGCGTTCGACCCCGTCGGTTTTGCCCGTTCATTGGAGGATGATGGGCTTGCGTCCATTGTGGCGGGATGGTTGCAACCGAACGACGAGGAGGACGACATGAGGCCCGGGGTTGACGGAGATCTACTTCTCGAACAATCCCTCGAAAGGGTACTGATGAGAAGACTGGAGAAGAGAAAGGATGAGATCAAGGAAAGGTTGAGGCATTGTGAAGTCGGAGAAGAGGAGTATAACCACTTGGGCAAGGAACTTCTCGACATAGCTCGTCGGCTCAAGAACGATCGTGTCAGGGCCGGGGCCGGTCCGGTTTGAAGACAAGACCTTTCAAGACCGCATTTTTTCCCCTCCGGGGAAACGCAGTCCCCTCCCAAAGCCAATAAAAAGGAGAGATCCGTATATGGCCGAATCGACTAAGGCGGAATCGGAATTCAAAGATCTTTTCGACATAGCGCGACGAAAGAAATATATAACCTACGACGAGATCAACCAAAGCTTGCCGGCGGAAGTGGTGTCGCCCGCCCAAATTGATGAAATACTTATAAAGTTGATGGCCGACCACAACGTAGATTTCGTGGCGTCCGAGAAAAAGATCCCCGTAGATGATGCCAAGGCCAAGGCGTTCGACGAAGATAAACCCGAAGACGAAGAAGAGGAGATCCACGCGGAGGCTGAGGCGCTCGCCAGAGGTAACGACCCGGTAAAGATGTACCTCCACGAGATGGGGTGCGTGTCCCTGCTGACGCGGGAAGGCGAGGTGGAAATAGCCAAACGGATCGAGCAGGGTGAGCAACAGGTGTTCGGCGTAATCTTGGGCTGCCCGGTTACCATTAAGGAAGTCCTCTCCCTGGGCGAAAAACTCCAAAAAGGGGCGATTCGCATCAAAGAAGTCGTTAGGGGGTTCGAGGATGAGGATTTCTCGGAAGGCGAAGACACGGACCACGTCGAAAAGGTGCTGAAGCTTATCCTGGAGATTAAGAACTACGACGAAAAGATACGCACGCTGGAACACCGTCTTATCGAATCCCCCGATGCATCCGAAAGTCCGGGATTGCAAGCCGAGGTCGATGATCTTCATCCAAAGCTGATTCGATGCCTGAAGAGCGTCAACCTCAACAACAACATGATAGAGCACATTGCCGGCAAGTTGCGTTTCTTGGTGCAGAAGCTCGAAGCCGCCGAGGACGAACTGCGCAGTGTGGAATACGAGCTGAAGAAGCCCTTGCTTCAGGCACAGGAACACCTGACCCTGCTAAGAGAGTTGATCGAGCAGCGCAAGCCCATAAAGGAGCACTCGAACCTTTCCGCGCAGAAGGTTTTGGAGCTGTCCAAGAAACTGGAAAACGGTCTTCGTAAGGTCCGGAAACTCGAAGAAGATGCGGGTATGAGTTGTGGCGACCTCAAGATAGCCCTCAAGAAGTGTAGGGAAGGGGAGTATATAGCTCGTCGGGCGAAGAGCGAACTGGTTCAGGCCAACCTGCGCCTTGTGGTGAGTATCGCTAAGAAGTATACCAACCGAGGTCTTCAGTTCCTTGATTTGATTCAGGAAGGCAACATCGGCCTAATGAAGGCGGTGGACAAATTCGAGTACCAGCGCGGGTATAAGTTCAGCACTTATGCTACCTGGTGGATTCGTCAGGCCATCACTCGGGCCATCGCGGACCAGGCACGAACCATCCGTATTCCCGTGCATATGATAGAGACCATCAACAAACTGATCCGAACATCCCGATACCTGGTCCAGGAGTACGGCAGAGAGCCTACCCCGGAAGAAATAGCCGAGAAAATGGAATTTCCGCTTGAAAAGGTCCGCAAAGTGCTAAAGATAGCCAAGGAGCCGATTTCATTGGAGACTCCTATAGGAGAGGAAGAAGATTCCCATCTCGGTGATTTCATCGAAGACAAGAAAATCTTGTCTCCATCGGAAGCGGTCGTCGGCATGAGCCTTACCGAGCAAACGCGCAAGGTCTTGGCCACGCTGACACCTCGAGAAGAGAAGGTCTTGAGGATGCGGTTCGGGATCGGCGAACGCGCCGACCATACGTTGGAGGAAGTCGGACAGGATTTCGATGTTACAAGGGAGAGAATCCGTCAGATTGAGGCCAAGGCTCTCAAGAAGCTGCGCCATCCTTCAAGAAGTAAGCGGTTGAAGCCTTTTATCGAAGGGTAAACGTTCGTATTGAAGGAAGAAACGGCCACGAATGAACTCGAACGACGAGTGCCTGCCTCGATTAAGAAATGTCGAGCCCATGCCGGTGGTGGTGGGGGGCACGGAAGCCATAGCACTGAAGGATCCCCTTGGACTGGCCGACGAAGTGATATGTCTCCGACGGGAATCGCTATCGTTGCTCTTTTTCTTGGACGGTCTCCATTCCGTGATCGATGTTCAGGCCGAACTCATGCGACGGACGGGCCGGCTTGTAATGAGTTCGGACATTCTAGCATTGGTGGATCGGCTTGACGGAGCTTGCCTGTTGGAAAGCGACCACTTTAGGGAGAGGTACGCCGAGAAGGTCCGAGAATTCCGCTCCCGTCCATTCAGACCGGCAGCCCATTCCGGGCTAAGCTATAGCGGCGACCCGACGGATCTCAGGGCCGACCTCAATTCGTTTTTCACCGCGTCCGACGGGCCCGGACTCCCCGTATTCTCCAACGGGTCCCAAAGACCGGTAGGGCTGATCGCACCGCACATAGACATACGGTCCGGGGGGAGGTGCTTTGCCCACGCATATCAAGCTCTCGGTTCCGCGCCGGCCTCCGATATATACGTGATCTTTGGTACCGGCCACGCCGGAGTGGAGAACCTTTTCACCGCATCGTATCTGGATTTCGACACCCCGCTCGGCTTGGTCCAAACGGACAAGGACTTTGTGAGAGAGTTATCGGATCGCCTCGGAACGGACGCGGCCGAAGAAGAAATTCTACACGAAAAGGAACACGTAATCGAGTTTCAAGCCCTTTTCCTGCAATTGGTCTTCGGGGGCCGGACCCCTTTCAAAATAGTTCCCATACTTGTGGCCGTTTCTCCATACTTCTTCACCGACCATCCGCAAATGAGGGATAAACGGGACAAGTTCGACCGCTTCTGTGAAGCCCTTACGGCCACGTGTCGCGCATCCTCGGGTTCAATCTGCTTCATCGCCAGCGCCGACTTGGACCATGTGGGACCGCGCTACGGCGATTCCTTCACCCCCGATCCCGCCATGATCTCTCGTTCGCTTGCCCGTGACAAGCAAACAATCGGATATTTGGAGCGACTTGAAACGGATGCTTTCATGCACGACGTGGCTGTGGACAACGACACCAGAAGGATTTGCGGCTTCTCACCCATAATGGCCATGATGAATTGCATGGAAGCGACGGAAGGTCGGCTCCTGGACCTGGATTTCGCCTATGTGGACAACAGGAATTCCTTCGTCAGCTTCGCTTCGGTAGTCTTTTACTGATGCGATCGGGCGAAGTCTCATGAGCGGCGACCTATAGGAGCCGTAACCAATTGGAAGGTCCTGGGTATTAGGATTCCGGGGGAACGTGCTTTCCGTTACAGCCGCGATCTCTGCGGCGAATCGATTTTCCTCTTGTAGGGAGTGGGCATGATCGTCCGAGTCATCATCTTAGTGGGCTTATTGGCGGCTTTTCAGCTCGACGGGATCGCCGTTGCAAAGGACCAAATCCAGGACATCGAGGCCAAGGTGGTGCGGGTGTATGCCACCAAGAAATCGGGATATTATCACAAGCCGTGGAAAAGTCCCGACTTCAGCTCGGTGCGAGGCAGCGCCTTCTTCTTTAGCGACGAGGTGAATTTTCCCGGTCGCCGCGGGTTGATCCTTACCAATGCCCACACGGTCGCCCAAGCACCCAGCCTCAACATTTCCAACGGACGAGAAAAGCGCCGCTACAAGGTGAAGTGCCTGGGTATAATGGATCTGGCCGATTTTGCGGTCCTCCAGTTGGAACCGGGTGAACTGGAGGTTTATGAGAAGCGTAACGGCAGGATCGCACCTCTGGAATTGGGAGACAGCGACACTCTTAGGGTCGGGGACCGTGTGCTCGGCTGGGGGTACCCTCTCGGCGGTGAGGCCATCAGTAAGTCCGAAGCCGGGGAAATAAGTCGTATCGAGGTGAACAGGTACGCCTACTCGGAGGAATACTGGCTCATGGTCCAAGCCTCGCTCCAACAGAACGGGGGGAACTCGGGAGGGCCGGTCATTAAAGATGCGAAAGTCATCGGGTTGGCTTTCCAAGGTATCGAGGCCAGCGACCGCATCAACTACTTCATCCCGATAAATCTTGTGAAACAGCTTCTACCTCTCATCGACAGACCCAAACAGGTTCCTCGATGGCGATGCATGGTTCAGCAGCATATGTTTCCCAGGCTTAAGGATTTTTACAATCTTGATCAAGACCACGGAGGGGTGCTTCTTGATTACTTCGTTCCCGGAGACGGCCCGTACGCGTTCGGGTTGCGCGCGGGCGACATCCTGGTGGAGATTGATAGACACGAGATTGACAACTTCGGCGAAGTTTACTTCAAGCCATTGGGACAAAAAGTGTACTTCGGGGAGGTTTTGAACCGGAAGAAGATCGGCGATCCTCTTTCCGTCAAGGTCATCAGAGACGGCGCGCCTTTGGATATCGCCGGAGCTATGGTACAGGGACTCCCTCGGCTGGTTCCCAAGGCCTTTACCGACGCGAATTACTTCATATTCGACGGGATAGGGTTCGTGGAGCTCACCCAGAACTGCATAACCAATCTGGGCAAGTCCGGCACCCCCTTCCAAGAGCGTTACGGGAGTGAATTCCCGAAGAAGGCCTATCAGAAAATTGTCGTAATCTCCGAGATATTCCCCGAGTACGGCCTTGTGAAGACCGATCAGTACCTAAAACGAGTGGAAAAAATCAACGGTGAAGAGGTGCTCAACATCAGTCACCTCTACGACATCATCGAATCACTCAAACGTAAAGGCGAAAAGAAGGCCCTGTTGGAGATAGAGGGCAACCTTCGTCTCCCTCTGGACCTGGGCGGTGCCGAGGGTTTGGACAAGAAGATCAAGGACCAATACGGCATTCTGTACATGAGAACTCCGGGCGAATTCACACCATAAGAGCCTTCTGAGACGGGGGAGCCGGATCGGAGGGGGGCATCTCAACCGGCATAATATTGGGTGGAGACTGCTCCCTCGGGCCGCTGAGGCAAGTGAAGCAATTCGTCCTGTTGAGGCTCTTGGCTTATCAATTGCGGCTTGGCACGATTGGACGGCGTTCGGCCGGCGGGAGAAAGGAGGGCTGGAATTTGTGGTTGCGAACGGGGCGATCATACGATTATGACTTGATAGTGATAGGTGCGGGCATCGCCGGAATGACCGCGGCAGTGACCGCCAACGCTCTCGGAAAACGCGTGGCGGTCGTCGAGAGGGGAAAAACAGGGGGGAACTGCACCAATTTCACTTGTATACCCAGTAAGACCCTCATACGGTTGAGCCATACCAATAGAGAGATCTCGCGGTTGGTGTCGCTCGATCTTCTTGCCGGTGAAGCGCCTTCGGTGAATGGACGTCGAGTGACGGACCACGTAAGGTCCGTTGTCCGGACCGCCTACGAGAAGGATCTTCCGGAGACTTTCGAGACCATCGGCATCGACATGATCTCGGGTGCGGCCGCTTTTGGTGATCGACGCCGCATAGAAGTGAACGGTCGGACGATTTCCGCGTCCAACTTCATCCTCGCTGTGGGGACCCGGCCGCTCATTCCCCCTATTCCCGGGATCAACGAAATCGACTACCTGACGAATGAAACGCTGTACGAATCCGACGAGCTCCCCGGCTCTCTTATCATTCTCGGCGGGGGGGTGGACGGTCTGGAGTACGGGTCGGCCTTTGGTCGGTTAGGCGTGGAGGCCACGATAGTCGAAATGGGCTCGCGGCTTCTGCCCGCAGCGGACCGAGAACAGGCGAACGTCCTGGAGCGAACCCTTCGGCAAGAGGGGATTCGATTGATGCTCGGCACCAAGGCGACAGGCTTGATGAAGCGGAGGGGAAAAGTAGTACTGGCCTTTGACC
>JAZDOF010000600.1:0-11115 GCA_043799015.1 Pseudomonadota bacterium
ATGAAGAACCCGAGTGTCAGGACCGTGAGGGGGAGGGTGAAGAACACGAGAATCGGCCGGATGAAGGCGTTGAGGATGCCCAGTACCGCGGCCGCGGCCAGGGCCGATCCAAATCCTTGGACCGTTACCCCGGAGACGAGGTATGGGACCATCATTATGGCGAGGGTAGTCATCAACCAACGAAAAAGTATACCAGGCATGGGGAAGTCCTTTATACGCCGTAAAGGTTTGTTCCACTCGGGAAATCAGAGCACGGCAACCGTTTCGCGAGTCATCGAGCCGACTCGGGGAAGTGACCGACCGCTAGGGAACAACTCCTCTCGGCGCCCTACAGGGTGGCTTCTGTACGTAGCCGTGGGTTTCAACAGAGAAAGTCGGACCGGGATTGCCGCCGCATCCCCTTTTTCGACTCCCATGGGGGGATGGGGAGGGATTGACCGAGTCTTGACTTCTCCTTCAACGGGATATCAAGATGAAAACCGGCTCAGTTGATGTAAGGGAAGAAACGCCAGGTTCGCTTAACATATTCCTCGTAATCAGGGAATTTGTTATACAGCAAGGGTTCTTCCTTGACAGCCTTGAGGACATACAATCCCGTCACGGTAATCCACACCGGGATGAAAAACAGGCTGCCCCAGATGAGCACGTACCCGCCCAGCCACAGGATAACCCCCGTGTACATGGGATGACGAACGATGGAGTATACCCCGGTCGTCACCAAAGAACCGCTTCGCCTCGGTGCGGCATATACCCTGAAATTCCTACCTAGGGCCAGGAAACTCAAGCCGCCCAAAATGCCTCCGGTCGCCGCAAATAATGCTCCAATAATGCTTTCAGCCGTGGAAACATCCCGATCCAAGATAAAATGTTCCGTGGGGGCCCCGATAAGCGCGAGAAAGATGAGTGAAACGTATGCGATTGAGATGCCTCGATAGTCGTTCCCTCGTCTATTGGGGTCTTTGTGAGGCTTGGTAAGCGCGAACGGCCCTTCCCGTCGCCGTCCCCTTTCCAGCAGCACCAAGTATAGGACCCCCCAGTTGAGATTGTACACGGACTTGAACCCGAGCCGCCTGAGCAGAACGGCAACGGCAAGGGACCGGTGACCCGAGAAACACGTTACCAGCACGGGCCGGTCCGGGTCGCGCCCGGCGGCGGCTTCTACCACCCCCTCACCCCAGGGGTAATTTTCCGCGCCATGAAGTCGGTTCCACTGGAATTCCGTCTTGGTTCTCACGTCCACGATCCAAGTATCCAGCGGAAGGGAATGAATTTTCCACGGGAAAATGGGCTTTGCCCCGGCCGTAATGGTGAGGAGCTCCCCTCCGAGGACGAGGCTGAGAAGAAGAAACAGATTGCCGGTCCTCGCGCCGTTGGTGGATCCTTCGGGGTACTCTTTCCTCAGCCGTTTGAGCAGGGATATGGTCTGTAGGAGGAACGCCGCAAGCGCCGTCCCCCAGACCGCCCAAGCCGGCATGCTCCCCGCGTAAATGCACAAAGCGAGGGAGCCCAATATCAGTGCCGTAGTTAGAGGGTGCAGGAGGTGCAGTGCGTGAACGCGTGAAAAAATGTGTCCGTCGTCCCGAACGGAGGGAATGTTCAGGAAGTAGGTTATCAGCCCGAATAGGGAAAGCGGCAAAAGCAGCGCCGCACCTACGGCAAGGAAAATCACCGCGGCGACTTCCAAGACCGACAGGTCGTCTCGGTGAAGCCCGGTATGGAACCAAGCTACCCCTGCCGCCGCAATCACCAGGCCGTGAACGACCAAAGTAAGGATATGGCTTTCACGGAGCGATTCAATTTGTTGTCGGGCCGATAGAAGGACTGATCGTACGCCTTCCATGGTCTCTCCATACGGCGGTTGTCTCGTGGACTCTCGGCGGCGTGATACCGAAACGTTTTCAAAGTAGCGGATGCCGAGGGGATGGCCCTCTCAGCAAAGACTTCCATGCGCACGGAAACCTGTGGATATGCGATGCCGGGCCCTTCGTTCCTAAGCACCAAGCCGTCCGCCGCGACCAACCGGAGCTGCAAACGCTTGGAAGTTCCTGGGATAGGTACGGGGGAAGCGCCTTCTTCCCGGACGGCTCTTCCCCCGGAAGCGCATTTTCCGTAGGCAGTCCCTCCCCCCCCCGGGGGGTGCCTTCCACGCGCGAGTTACTTTCTTTGCATCCTGCGGAGCTTCTTGAGAAGCCTTTTTCTCGCAGCCATGGCCTTTCTTTTCTTCTTGACGCTGGGTTTTTCGTAAGCGCGGCGCTTCTTGGTTTCGGTGAGCACACCCGATTTTTGGACTTGCTTCTTAAATCTTCTCAACGCGTTTTCAAAGGGCTCGTCATCCTTAACGTACACACCCGGCATTCGGTTGTTCTCCTTTTGATACCTGTATGACTCCGCGAAAGACCCATGACGTCGATCTCACGCGGCTCGAAAAATATGCTTACGCGCCGCGTTCGGCCCACAAGGGCCCGAGGCGAAACGGCCTTGACGGCAGCGCGCGTGGTTCTCCCCGACGGACTCGCGTTGTTTATCCGGACACTGCGTAAGGTCGCGTTTTCTTGTAAAAAGTTCGTTCCTTATCCGTCCTCCATAGCGGAGGCCGGATAAAAAAAAGACTTTAGGAAACCGTAACCGTGGTCCGACGCGAGCAGTTACTTCATGGGGATCAGGTATGGGCTTAACGCCGTACTGCCCCATCCAGATCCGAACGTTTGTTCCGACACATACGATGTCCTCTACGCCCGCGCAAGGGCGCCGAGGATCTCTAAGAAATGATGATATACGGCTCTTGGTAGCTGGAAGTATCAGATCCCTTCTCTTCGCCGTCCGTCCCCGGAGAGACCCGGCCTCGCGGAATAGCGGCTGCCCCGAGCCCGTTCAACCGAATCGTCACGGGTGGGTAGTCCGTTGGTTATCTCTTCAGCCTATGGCAACAGCAGCTTGTCGTCAAGATATTTCGGCCGATCCGGCGACCCGCGAACGAATTTTTTCGGAATTATTAACTTGCGACGGAATGAACGATCCGCCGTATACGCTTGCCAAGTGCCGGTGCTCAGCAAGGCCGTTCGATAAGAGGCCCTGAATCACCAATGCCAAAACTTGGAATCTGCTTCCAGTTGTTCTTTTGATCTCTTGGGAGGCGGATCATAAAGCGCCAAGTAAAAAAGTGGACCAACGTATATAAAGGATAAGAGAATTGTCCAAAAGAACTTCCAGTGCTTCTCGCCTCGTCGGCATATCCACATATGAGCTATCAGGATTAGGCTAACACATGAGCCAATGAGCCCCGAGAGACTAAGGTCCGACATAGTCCCTCCTGCTGATACGCATACACTGTGTCTCGTAGGGTTGCTCCCATGTCGCGCCCGTGCTCTATTCGGCGTCCAGAAGCCCCCCTTCATCAGGTTCTTCCGGACCGGTACGCTTGGGAAAACCCACTCTTCCGCAACCGAAGTCGTTGGATTTTGCCGGCCCGAGACTCTCGATTGATTCGATGCGCGGGGCTCCGCCATCCAGCTTCCACTCCTGGAGATATGACTCGACGATCGGTTCATGGTTTCGGTCGAAGCGAACCTTACCCCTGGGGCCGTCCACCTCCATGTTTTCCATGGCTTTGATTATCTCGTGCTGATCCGTTTTTCCAACGCCCGTTTGCCGGACGGCCCCAAGGATGAACGCGGCCAGTTCATATCCTTCGGCCGCACGAGACGCGTCGGTGATGGATCGACCAAGGGTCTTCCTGATGCGTTCGGCCAACTGTACCGGCTCCTTCAACATGCCCAGCGTGCGGACTCCCTGAGCGCCGAGTCCGACATCCTGAAGGGTTTCAGGGAAGGCAGTGAGGCATGCAGGCCCGATGACGGGGTAATCCGGGGCAGGGGTTTGATTCCTCCACGCTTTCAAGAAATCTGCCGCGGCTTTGTTGCGGAAGGACGCGAAAACGAAATCCGGCTTACCGGTTCGCACTGCGTTGAAGGCTTTATTCAGCTCTTCCGGGTTGGGCTTGAGCATTATCCTGTCAACAAAGCGGCCTCCCCCGCGTTCAAACGCGTGGGCAAAAAAGTCCGCTTCCTCATTGGAGATGTCGTCGTCCGTGCCCAACAGGAAAACCTTTTGCCCCAGCCGTTGCACGGCCCAAGGTGCCAGAGGTTTTACCGCTTGATAAGTGTTGGGGCATAGCCGAAAACTCCCCGACATACACAGCTCACCGGCCAAAAAACGAATCGCCGGATTGGTCACGAAAAGAACGGCTTCACCTCCGGAGCACCCGTGGATGACTTTCTCGGATGCTTCCGCGGACAGCGGTCCCACGACAAACTGAACCTTCCGTTCCATGAGAAGAAGTGCCAGTGCTTCTATTGCCCGCGCCTCGTCGGGACCCGGGTCTTCCTTGATAATTTCGACGGTTTCGGCCTGCTTACCCGATTCCTTTAGCTGGAGCATGAACCCCGAGATGAGAGAAAAGGCATCTCCGCTGAGCGGCCCTTTTTCGGGGAGAATAAACCCGACACGCGTCACGTTCTTGTTTTCGGACATCGCCGGATACACGCCGCCGAAGATCATGGCGGCGCACGTCCCTGCGGTCATTAAGAATTCACGACGAGAAGACAAGAGCGTCTCCCTATCGGGACCGTATGTGGCACGATCCGACCCGCCGTTTCCGTAATTAGTGTCGTGGTTCGCCATGATGGAAGATCCGCTCACGTAAAGTCCCCCGGGATGACGACGGCCGCAGGCTGCGGCGGATGCCGCTGTGCCGAGGAAAGCCCGATTTGTCCGGAGGTCTGTTTCTGAGATTGCATGTTCCAGGCATCCTACCCCAAAGGATTGTATCTGTAAACGGAAACAAGCTCCCTCGACTTTTTAATTGACTTCTCAGCCCGTGGGGCTACACTAAAACGTTTTAGCAGGACCGGGGAATTCCAAACGGTCCCTGCCGCAGGATCGCCTCCCTGAGACGCAACCGGTCGGAATGGACAAACACCGCCGGCTCAACCCCCGTTCTTCGACTGAATTCGGAGAGAATCATGGATTACAAAGACACATTGAATCTACCCAAGACGTCCTTTCCCATGAAAGCGAACCTCCCCAAACGGGAGCCCGATATACTGAACCATTGGCGGTCCGTAGGCATTTATGATCGGATACGAAAAACCGGCAAGGGTCGCGAGAAGTATATTCTCCACGACGGCCCGCCCTATGCCAACGGTAATATCCATCTTGGGACGGCATTAAACAAGATCCTCAAGGACATGATCGTCAAATCCAAGTTCATGGCCGGATATGACTCGGAGTACGTACCGGGTTGGGACTGCCATGGCCTTCCCATTGAACACAACGTGGATAAGGAGCTTTCTGCGCGTAAAGAATCCATGTCCCCCGTCGAAGTTCGTCATTACTGCCGCAAGTACGCGGAGAAATTTATCGACATACAGCGGGAAGAATTCAAGCGCCTTGGGGTATTTGGGGACTGGGACGACCCTTATCTCACCATGAATTACCGATATCAGGCCACCATAGTGAGAGAGTTGGGAGAATTCTTTGAAAGCGGCGCGGTATATCGAGGCAAAAAACCGGTCTACTGGTGTTCGTCCTGCGTGACCGCATTGGCGGAAGCGGAAGTTGAGTATCAGGATTCCATCTCGCCTTCCATCTATGTTCGGTTCGCCGCCAAAGACGATTTTTCGTCCGTTATCCCCGAAGTAGTCGGACGGAAAGTCTATGTGGTGATCTGGACCACCACCCCTTGGACCATACCCGCCAACCTGGCAATAGCCGTACACCCCGACGAAACCTATGCCGCGGTGGAAGTGGGCGATGCGGTATACATCCTGGCCCATAGGCTGGTATCGCTCAACATGGAAGCCTTCGGGTTCCGCGAATTCAAGATCCTGGCCACGTTCCGCGGGGCAATCCTCGAAGGGCTCAAGGCGGTCCACCCGCTGTACAATCGGGAATCCCTGCTCATACAGGCCCCCTTCGTGACTCTGGATACGGGCACGGGCTGCGTTCACATTGCGCCCGGACATGGCCAGGAGGACTACGAGGTCGGCCTGAAGTACGGCATCGAAGTGTACGCGCCGGTTGACGATAATGGGCGGTTCACGGACGAGGTGGAGTTCTTCAAGGGCAAACACGTGTTTGCCGCCAATGAGGACGTGAAGGCAAAACTAAAGGAATACGGGGCGCTTTTGGCCGAGGAGACCTTGGAGCATTCCTACCCGCATTGCTGGCGGTGCAAGCAGCCGGTGATCTTCCGGGCCACCCATCAGTGGTTCATCAGCATGGAGAAAACCGGGCTGAGGGATAGGGCGCTGCAAGCCATCGACACGGTGAAATGGATACCCAAGTGGGGCCGGGACCGGATATACGGCATGATAGAGCATCGGCCCGACTGGTGCATCTCCCGCCAACGGATTTGGGGTGTGCCCATAACGGCGATGCGATGCGCGGACTGCGACGCGGTGGTTGCTCCACCCGCGCTTTTCGATAAGGTGGCGGGCCTTTTCGAGGAGCAGGGCGCGGACGTTTGGTTCCGAAGCGAAGTGAAGGACCTGGCCGTGGACGGCATGAAATGCCCCGCGTGTGCCGGTTCTTCTTTCGTCAAAGAAACCGACATACTTGATGTGTGGTTCGATTCCGGGGTGAGCTGGGCCGCGGTTTGCGAACAACGGCCCGATCTCGTGTATCCGTGCCAACTTTATCTTGAAGGCAGCGACCAGCATCGCGGTTGGTTCCACAGCGCCCTCCTTACCTCGGTCGGCACGCGCGGCAAGGCACCGTACGGCGGGGTCCTGACTCACGGATTCGTGGTGGACGGCGAGGGGAAAAAGATGTCCAAGTCTTTGGGCAACGTCATCCAACCTCAACAACTCATCGAAAAGCACGGCGCGGACATACTGAGGCTCTGGGTTTCAGCCGAGGACTACCGCGACGACATCCGCATTTCACGCGAAATCCTGGAACGGCTTTCGGAGGCATACCGCCGCATACGCAACACGTGCCGCTTCCTGCTTGGAAACCTTTCCGATTTCAACCCCAAGGAACACATGGTTCCGATAGAGAGTATGCACGACCTAGACCGATTTGCGCTGGACAGGCTCAATTGGATCATCGCCAGGGTCGAAAAGGCTTACGAGAGTTTCGACTTCCACGTGGTTTTCCATACCCTATACAACTATTGCTCGGTGGATTTGTCTTCGCTTTACTTGGATATCCTAAAAGACAGATTATACTGCGAACGCGCCGATGGAACGCTTCGACGGTCCGCTCAAACGACTCTGCACCACATACTTTCCGGCTTGGTGAGGCTCATGGCGCCCATCCTGGTGTTTACAGCGGAAGAAGTGTGGTCGCAGTTCAATGAGAACAAGGACGGGGAAGGGGGCGTGCATTGCGAGTCGTTCCCGAAACCGATTGAAAGTGCCGAACTGGGAGAGGAGGACCGTAAACGATGGGAACGGATTCTCGCCCTTCGTCAAGTCGTCGCCAAGGCGCTCGAAGAAGCGCGGGCCGCGAAACGGATCGGCTCTTCCCTTGAAGCAAAGGTCAAGCTTGAAGTCCCCGACGAAATCGGCGAAGCCGTCCGGAACACGCCGGACTCCGAGGGCTTCTTCATCGTCTCGCAGTTGGAAGTCAATACCACCGGACCGACTCCGGAAGGAGCGGAAGACATGGGTATCTCCGAAGTGAAGGTGGCAATCGAGCGCGCGGAAGGGACCAAGTGCCCAAGGTGCTGGAACTGGAAAACCGATGTGGGCTCACGCGATCATCACCCGGATGTCTGCGGTCGGTGCGCGGATGTTTTGGCGTAAGCGTTAACCGGGGAGGACCTTCCTATTCGTGCTCGGGGGCAAACAGGAATTGTTTGAAACGAGACCGGAAGCTCCTCTCCGCACAAAAGCCCGCACCGTCCGGCCGGTTATCACCAAGGAGCAGCGACACATCGTACAACGCAAATACCATATTCTGATCCCCATAGCGCTGGTAACCTTGCTGGTCGATCAGATCACCAAGCACTTCGTTACGACCATGATTCCGCCGGCAACCGGATTCGAGGTAGTTTCCGGCTTTTTCAACCTGGTCCATGCGCGAAACCCGGGAGCGGCCTTCGGCATTCTTGCGGACCTTGGGCCTACGGTACGTGCGTTGTTCTTCGGGTTCATATCTTTGGCCGCCGCTGGGGTTATCTTTTGGGTGATCGCGGCCGGCGAGAAAGTGGAAGTCTTCCTGCTCCTGGGGTGCTCCTTTTTCCTCGGCGGGGTTCTGGGGAATTCCGTGGACCGGATGCGTTTCGGCGAAGTGATAGATTTCCTGGATGTATACTTGTACGATTGGCATTGGCCGGCGTTCAACGTTGCGGATTCCGCGTTGTGCGTGGGTACTGCGTGCTTCTTTATCCACTATTTGTTCCGAGCGGAAAGCCGCGCGGAGTAGGTGCGTCACCCCGGCAACATCACCGTGCCGACCTAGGCCTGGGTTCAAGATACCGTATCGTAACCATCGGCTGGATGAAAAACGTAACACGCCCGCCGTGGCGGGGATAAACCCCGCCCAGCGCTTTCCGAACAACCGCGAGATAAGCACGATTTTGCCTTCGGTCCGGGTCTTGAGACGATCTCGGTATGCCCGCCATCCAGCTTTTATCCGTAGTCGAGTCAATCGGCTTCGTTGCGGCCGGCTTCAACCCGTCGCTTCCGTCGTGCGTTCCACCTTCAATGCCGAACCGTTCCTAGACGTCTTCATGTAATCCAGCCTGTTCAAGCCGTTGAGGAACGCTTTTGCCGCGGCCACGAGTATATCGGGATCGCTTCCTTTGCCGATCACCACGCGATTGTCTTCTTCCAGGTGAACGGTCACTTCACCCTGGGCATCAAGGCCGCCGGTGACGCTCGCGATGGCGAACTTCAACAACTTGGGATCAGCACCGGTTATTTTCTTTATGGTGTTGTAGACCGCGTCCACCGGTCCCACGCCGGTCCCGAAGTCCTGCTTGATCTCGTACCCGTCATCTATCCTAACCGTAGCGGTGGGCACCGTGACGGTCCCACTGACCACGTTGAGGTAATCCAAACGCCAACGAATGGGTATTCGCAGGATCTCGTCGACTATTAGAGCTTCCAGGTCCTCGTTGAACACTTCCTTCTTTTTGTCCGCAAGGATTTTGAAGGCCCGGAACAGCCGATCAAGATCAGGACCGTCGAGTTCATAGCCCATGTCGGTAAGCCGGTTCTTCAGTCCCGCGCGTCCGGAATGCTTGCCCAGCACGATGGAGGATTTGCCGATGCCCACTTCTTCAGGGGTCATGATCTCGTACGTGAGCGGCTGCTTGAGCATACCGTCCACGTGTATGCCCGATTCGTGTGCGAATGCGTTGGCCCCCACTATGGCCTTGTTCGGCTGGACCGAAATGCCGGTGATCATGGTAACGAGCCGACTCGTGGGGTACAGCTCGCTTTTGTTGATCCTCGTCTTTACCCCCATTTCCTTGCTGCGGGTGGCTATGGCCATGACCACTTCTTCGAGCGCCGCGTTGCCGGCCCGCTCGCCGATCCCGTTCACGCAGACTTCTACTTGACGAGCACCGGCGGAAATACCCGCGATGGAATTGGCGACCGCCATTCCCAAATCATCATGGCAATGCACGCTGATGACGGCCTCGTTGATCTCCGGCACCTGTTCCTTTAGATATTTGATGCGGTCGAAGAACTCGTGAGGGAGCGCATATCCCACCGTATCCGGGATGTTGATGGTGCCGGCACCCGCGGCGAGAGCAACGCGGACGGCTTCACACAGGAATTCAGGATCGCTCCTGCTCGCGTCTTCCGGACTGAACTGCACGTCCCTGCAAAGGCTTGCGGCGTATCCCACTCCATTGCGGATCTGTTCCAGCGCTTCCTCACGACTTATCCGAAGCTTGTACTGAAGGTGAATGTCGCTGGTAGCCACGAAAACGTGTATCCTGGGCTTGGCCGCGGCCTTGACCGCTTCCCAGCAGCGATTGATGTCGTTGACGTTGGCCCTGGCCAACCCGCAAATCACCGGTCCCTGGATTTCTTCGGCAATGGCGCTGACCGCTTTGAAATCGCCGGGGCTTGCCGCCGGGAACCCCGCTTCTATTATGTCCACCCCCAATTGGGCCAGCTTGCGTGCCAACCTGATCTTTTCGTCGCGATTCATGGAGGCGCCGCAAGACTGCTCTCCGTCGCGCAGGGTGGTGTCGAAAATACGTACATGATCTTCCATCGCATTTCTCCTCGGATGGCCCTCCACCGGCCGAAGCGGCTCGTGAAAAGCCCGGCATGGTAGGACCGGCAGCTTGCCGGTCCTCACCGTAGGGCACGTTTCAAATCTCGTATGCACTTACTTCGTTGATGCCTGCTTCATTTTTTGGTCCTACCACGGGACCCAGGCGCCGGTCCTACCATGAGACGAAAGCCGGCCGTAACCAGGGCCGGACAAAAACCCCCGGTTGGAGGACGCACAGGTCCGCGCCCTCCCGGATCAGATTTGTATTTGAATTGATCGCAAGCCCGGATCCGGATGGGGTTCATCCGGAATCGGTTCCTTCGGGGCATTGGTGCCTTAACGGCTAACTTCTTCCCGTACTCGGCGTCATGTTAATCCCACTCGCTTTTTATACGGCGCACCGTTTCCGTTGCCATTTCCATGGTGGAAAGACGGCCGCCGAGGTCCGGGGTGGTGCGCCCGTCCCTCACCGTGGCTTCCAAGGCTGATTCCACTCTTTCGGCCTCGGTGTCGTGGCCCAAATACCTCAGAAGCATTGCCCCGCACATGATTGCCGCGGCCGGATTCGCCGTACCGGTGCCGGCGATATCCGGAGCGGAACCGTGGACAGGCTCGAACAACGCGTGATCTTCACCCAGATTGGCACTGGGGCACATGCCCAGTCCGCCGATGAAACCCGCGGCGAGGTCGCTCAGTATGTCTCCAAATAGGTTGGTGGTAACAACCACGTCGAAGACTGAAGGATTGAGGACCATGCGCATGGCCGTCGAATCCACGAGGGCTTCTTCGTACTCCACCTGGGGGAATTCCGCCGCGATTTTTCTACAACTCTCCAGGAACAGTCCGTCGGTTTTTCTCAGCACATTGGCCTTG
>JAZDOF010000615.1:0-3027 GCA_043799015.1 Pseudomonadota bacterium
GCCGGCTTGCAATCCTAAGCCGAGGTGGTGCGGAACAGCCTCCGTCCGCAAGCCCGCCCATGAAGCCATCGCGAAGCCCAATCAGAATATCTTCAAGACTGGTTGTGGACTTGATCAGATCGGGAACCGATGATGCCGGTCTTATGAAGAGATTCAATCTCTCGGCGAAAGCCTTGCACAGTCTCCTGGATCAGCTTGTCGATGCCGGAGCCCTTAATCAGTCGGAAGTAAACGAGAGAGGGTCTTTGTCTCCCGGTACGGTAGCGATAGACGTCACCAACCTCACACTCCCCGACATTACCAAAGAAAGGCCTGTCATAAGAGCTGCCGAGGCCGTGAAGTGTATAAGGACCGGAATGGACGACGCGGCCATCATGAGCAAATACGGGATTTCGGCGAGGGGGCTAAGGAGTCTTTTCAGGAAATTGGTGGCATCGGGAGCCATAGCGCAACACGAAATCGATCAGAGAATGTCCCAAACCCATGACTGGGCTGTTCTTGATGACGGCAGCTCATGAAAGTCATCCTGCCGGCGTTCGGGCCACCTTTGGGCCGTCGACAAATTTCCAGGGCCGGTGATTTATTCGTGTTTTCGCTGTTCATTCCTCTTTACTCCGGAGCTTTCATGGTTCGTTGAGGCTGTTTCGGACGGAATTTTGTCACATGCGATAACAAGCGTTGAGGGGGTTGAGGTTGTTGACCCGATTCCGGATGAGATGCTACCCGATGAAAGGCAGTTTGGTATCAGCTTGTCGGCGAGAAGCCGGCTTTGGAATGGGAATAGACCGTATAGTTGCCGGACCATCCTTGAAGGAGAAAAAAGGCAGGTCGGATTAGCGATGCCGCTGTCATGGGCTTGGGGCCTTGATCACGTCGTCGAAGTCCTTGAGGATGCCGACCAAGCCGTCGAAACATGGATGCCGCGCCAAGTGTCTGAACTTCTCACCCTTGAACAAGTAACCCAACCCCTTGTAGGGATCGTCTTCGTGATAGCCCGAAATGGTGCAACGAACCTTTGCCTTCCACAACTGACTTCGTTTCTTCCATTCGTTGGCTCCGGTCCATTCCAAGTAAGCTTTGACGCCTTCCTCCGCGTGGGGCCATATGGAGAAGAGGGCGGGGAGACACAACCTCTCCAAATCACCGTATTCGGCGATACCGGGAATGGGTATGAGCATAAAGTCCTTCCCATGGAATACACCCCGATAGTCCGGGGTCATCTGCACATGAAACTGCCGACTGAGTTGCTTGGCCAATCCGGGAAGCCTTTGGGGGTCGTCGTTGTCGACCACGATCGCAATTCCCGTTAGTTTCTTGAAACCTCTTATGGCTCGAAAGCCCTTAAGCGCCGGTATGAAGGCATCGATGCCGCCGCTTCCGATACATTCAAAGCTCGTCTTGATCTGGAAAGGTCCCAATTTCCGTTCCGTAATTAAGAACTCAAGAATACTCTTGTCGTGGTCACCCTCACAGAGGAGAAATCTCTTCTCCTCGAATTCCCAACCGTCAGACATGGGCACTTCCTCGGTCACCTTATTTCCCCGTGCCGGCGCAGAGCATCAATGAATGTGTCTCCGTCGAATTGCTCAGCCTCAACATGTTGTTCTTCGTTAACCGACAGCCTGATTAAAGAGAACTCATTCTCACTGCCTTCGGCGGCCACGGCAAGAGCCTGCAAGCATTCTCTGCCGTGAGTAGTCGCAAAGACCTGAACGTCATGTTCCCTGGCGAATGTCAATACCAACGACCACATGGAGGGAAGTCTGTCATAATAAAACCCGTTCTCGATTTCATCAATTAAGACGAGGCCCTTTGGGTGGTGCGCCATTGACAATAAGACACAAAGTAACTTGTTGATTCCTGCCGATAAAAGAGTCAAAGGTACTTTCTCCGGCAAGATCGACACTAAAGCGTATAGCATCGGCTGCCCGGCGGGGCTCACCTCAACCGTAACGTCCTCTATGAATGGAAACTCGGCCCGGAGGCAATTTACCGCAGTTGACTGTCGGTTCTTCTTACTCAAGTCCGAAAAGAAACTCGCATACTGAGCCGAAGGAATGGGTTGTTGCGCGGGCAGGAAAACACAGTGCAGCGGAGGCAACGCCGCAGTTGGAATTCTCATGGCATTACCATCTATTATGGGTGATACCGAGTAACGTCTTGCGCTTTCGTCTTCATATATAAAGGTGATCGGCGTTATGTTCGGAGAGCCGTCGTGTTTGGAACCGATTGGTACAAGAACCTCCGGTGTTGGTTCGTTGAACACGGTAACCGATCGACTAAAACCGTTCGATCCTGAACAACGTATGTTGATCTTCTCTCGTTGGTCGAACATATAAAACAAATCTCTCCACAACGCCTCGTACGCGGAAGGTTGCGCCGCAAGTACCACGGCGTCTTCCCCTCGCCAACCTTTGAGTCTGAGGGCAAGCGCCGGACTTGCGCCCGATGCCAGGAATATACCTTCCAGCAAGGCCGTCTTCCCTCCGGCATTTCTTCCGACTATTAGGTTTATGCGACGACAATCGGAAAGCTCTATTGACTTGAAGCATCGAAAGTTGGTACAGGCGAGTTTTTCAATCATGGAGAATCCTTGAAGCCGGCCGGACAAGATGAATGCATGCATCCGGAGCGTCTGACGGTCCGTTCAATTCCGGTTTGATCATAAACGTGTCCACCGGCACGTCAAGTATAGCATAGCCCCCGTACAGCCATCTCCTTGAAACGTGCCGTAAGTATGCGGAGATCACGAATAGCCGGAAGCAAATCTTGAACAACACTGAATTGCCGGGCTCCCGGTAAAGGGGGTATGGGGGGGATTTGGCCCTTTCGGACAAAACTTTCGGCAACCAGTATAGCGGACCAGGCACGCTAAAAGCGCCTGAAACTATGGCGACCGCTTATTCCGGGCCGCTGACAGGCTCCATTTGTCGAGCGCTTTGAGCACATCGTCTTCGGTTACCTTGATCCGGGCCGTGTCCGCACCGTTTCGGTCGAGCACTTCACGCGCGACGTGGAGCACAGCGC
>JAZDOF010000656.1:0-2467 GCA_043799015.1 Pseudomonadota bacterium
GGCAAGTCCGATCCGTTCCTAGGAAAGCCGGTACCCATTCAGCTATGAGCGAGAAAACCACGCGCCGCAGGATCAGGCGTCAATCCGGAAAAAGGCGTCGTCGAATTCGGCCTTGCCTTTGTACTTCTTCATGGAAGCACCGGGGAAGCCATCCAAATTGAGCAGGATGGATGGGTCCACCTTCACGCCTGCCTGATCCAGCGCGTCCAGTACGGCTCGGGGCGACGGCGGGCATGTCTTGACGACCAACATGTCGTCGATGCCGGGGTGGTCTTTGTTGGCCGCGTAGAGACACTTCCCCACGAGAACGGTCTTCTTGCCTTCCGAGGGCTTCATAAGCTTGCCGGTGAGCACCTCCACGTCAGGCCAAGGTTTGCCCTTCCACGCGTACGCGATGGAAGCGATGATGGCACCGTTGAGCAACGAACAGTAGGTGCATAAAGTCAAGTCGTATTTGGGATAGGCTATGCCGCTGATGCCCATCTTTTCCATGGGAAGAGGCAGAGTATTCGCTTCGTTGTATTCGAACGCGTATTCATGATGTGAGGTCGCATCATCCAGTCTTTCACCTCTGATCTCGATGTCGGACAGATCGAGGGGTCTGCCGCGTCGATCGCAAGCCTGAGCGATGTGCGGGGTGCGGGTCGCATCGTACCCGAGCACCTTGGCCCCAACCAAATCTGCGGACAGCATGTCGCCGGATGCTATGAGCAAGTCCGTCCTGCGTGCCTTCCCGTCGAATCCCGGTCCTCTCTCCAGGGAAAATATCCCGTCGATCAATGTGAGAGAAGGCGGTAGTTTCTCATGGAGCCTCGACACCATACCGTGCAGGTCGAGGCCGTTCGTCACGTCGTGGCACTTCTTGCGCGAGTTGACGTTTATGGTTCCTTTGACGTTCTTCAACCCCAGACTTACGACGGTCTGGGCATGGGTCTTCAGGACGGGGAGGTTGACGAGGAAATCGCTGTTCAACACATCCACGTTGAAATCCAGTGCGACACCGTCTTCGATCTCAATCTTCCGAAAGGGCCTTTCGAAAACATTGACGAGCTTAACGCCGTAGCGCTTTTCCAGCTCATTATAGCCGAGGCTCATATAGGCGTGCGATTGAGTTTCCCTGTCCTTCGGATCCAGAACCACGGTGCCTTCACCTATGGTAATATCTTGTACTCCCAGTTCCTTGAGCATAAGCACCATGTCGTGGACCACTCTTGACGTAGTAACTACACCCCATTTCGGAAAAGGGACGGCCTTGGTCCAGAACACTATGTTGGGCTTGATGAACACCTTTGCGCCTGACGGCATACGGTCAAGGCCGTTGCACGTTTCCACGGCCTTTTTCACCGAGGCGAGAGGAGTTGTGTACCGTACCAAAGAAACAAGATAGGAACTCATGATGTATCTCCGATGCCGGGCGCGCCGACCCGTGCATGCTATTTTTTTCCGGCCCGGCAAGAGGCCTGACGGTGTTTGCGTCAATTCAGTGTATACTCCGTTTCACCCATCGTTGAAATCCCCATGCCGGTGATGCTAATATCACCGTGAGGCAGGATGGGTGTAGTGCAGGCTGTTCCGGCCGTGAAGTCCCATGTGGAATCGAGTAACCGGAGGTGGCGGTTTTGGCCGTGCTTCATGAGAAGACGACGGTAGGCATCGAAGACGAAATCCAGACTTCGTATCTGTCCTACGCGATGAGCGTAATTGTCGGGCGGGCGCTCCCCGACATCCGAGACGGCCTCAAGCCGGTTCATAGACGCATTCTGTACGCGATGCAACAGGGGGGTAATCTGTGGAACAGGCCTTACCGAAAAGCCGCCAGGGTCGTCGGTGACGTGATAGGCCAATACCATCCTCACGGAGACACGGCGGTGTACGATGCCGTAGTGAGGATGGCCCAGCCCTTTTCGATGCGCTATAGGATTGTTGATGGCCAGGGGAACTTCGGGAGCGTAGACGGAGACGCGCCTGCGGCTATGCGATACACGGAAGTCCGCATGGCCAGAATCTGCCAAGCCCTTCTCGAGGACTTGGACAAGGATACTGTGGATTTCGTCCCCAACTACGACAACACTCAGGAGGAGCCCACGGTCCTGCCCGCCCGTTTCCCCGTGCTCCTAGTGGAGGGCTCACAAGGGATAGCGGTGGGCATGGCCACGAGCGTGCCGCCTCACAACCTCGGCGAGACCGTGGACGCCACCATTCATCTGATAAGAAACCCTCAAGCCACAATCGGCGACCTTATGCGGTTCATGAAGGGGCCGGACTTCCCTACTGCCGGGTTCATCGTGGGGCGAAACGGCATTATCGAAGCCTACAGCAAGGGTCGAGGGTCGATAAAGATGAGGGCCCGGACTGAGATAGAGGACGCGGGGAAGGGATATCAGAGGATAATAGTCACCGAGATTCCGTACATGGTCAACAAAGCCAAGACGGTGGAAGCCGTTGCCGAACTGGTCAAGGCAAAGAC
>JAZDOF010000662.1:0-2193 GCA_043799015.1 Pseudomonadota bacterium
GGTAGCGACCGGTAAGAAAGAAGAAGGGACCGACGAGTAGGCGCTATCGTGCTCCCGCCATAAGCCGTTCGGCAAGTATCCAGCCTGTAATGGCAAGACACTCCATGTCCGGATATTTTTCCGCCCTTCGTTCGAACAAGATGGAGCAGTGAGACGGGAACTCGTCATCTCGGTCGTAGAACTGCATCAATATCGCAACTTTGGGCAGCGCGTCCCGCGTCGGGAATTCGCCCTAAGTGCGACCGATGAAGCGATTTTCTTCCTGTTGCGATTCGGCGACGATCCTTGGCATGCCGCCGACTACAATTGGTGGATCAACCCGCCCGTGATGCGACCCGACCCCTTGGCGGACCTCGCAGGATTGAAAGGGGGCCTTCCGATGAGCGTGCGCCTGTTCCCGGGAATGGGAATTCGAGCCTCTATTGACGACCCCAATGCCTCATGTCGTCGTTTGATCGAGGCTCAATATTAGGAGATCGGCCAAATGGGACGGGCCGCGTCCGCGAGGCACCGGATCATTTCGGTGTTATTACGGTGTTCCGCTAATCTCAAGGCCGTAATATCGGCCCGGCTTTTTGCATTTGGGTCGGCTCCTTTTTCCAAAACCCACATCACCATTTCTAAGCGGTTCCGACTCGCAGCCTCAGTCAACGCCGTCGTGTCTTGGCGACTTCCAGCATTAACATCAGCTCCCCTTTCCAAAAAACATCCGCACCATTTCCGGCTGAGGCTTCGAGACTGAGGTCATACCTCATTTTTGTTTGGCCAGGCAACGACTATGCGTAGGGCTACCATTCACCGGGGTGCGTCCTCCGTCCGGCGGCCGAGCGTGAGTGGGTTACCAAGGTGGGCACTTGTTGCTCGACCGAACACACCGTATGGAACCCGTATTCCTGAATGCCGCTCAGACGGCGGAAACACACATCCCATTCGGCGTCTCGACTCGTGGGTGGATCTTTCCGGGCGTCACCGTGATGATTGTATCTTTTGGATATACCGATCTATCCGTACAAGCCTACGGCAAAGAGGAAGCGGGTCAAACGATGCGTCGCATTCCCATGGTTACCGTGCAGGGAAGCGGAAAGGACCGCTGCCCATATTCTTCCTGAAGGAGCGTCAAGCCGTGTACGACAGGGGCTGGACATTATTTGCTTGACACAATCTATACGCCAGTATAAAAATAGACTCAAGTATAGAAAAAGAGGAGCAAGCCTGTGGCTCGGTTTCCCGGATTAAGGGAGATGAAGAACGCCGGTGTTAAACAGTCCATCTACGAATCCGCGATGAGATTATTCCTCGCAAAGGGATTTGATGAAACAACCGTCGAGGAAATCGCCGCGCAAGCGGGCTTCAGTCGGGCGACCTTCTTCAACCATTTTGGTTCCAAAGCTGCCGTTTTGCGCCATCGCGGTCTGGAGATGGCTGATGTTGTTCAGAGCGTAATCGAAAACGCCGGTCCCTCAACCGGTCCGGTCGAGCTGATCAGGGCAGTGATCGAGGTGCTGGCTGATTATACGGAGAAACACAGAGAAGAGATAAGGCTCGTCTATACCTACAGCCTGCGGGAACCGGATTATCCGTTCGATCCTTCCTCTGCTCGGAAGCGAGTGTGGGAACTGCTTACCGCACTCGTGGCAAAAGCCCAGGACCGGGGGGAAATCCGCACCGACATGGCCCCCGGCGAGCTGGCCCATCACATCCTGTTTCTCCATCTGGGTGTCGTAATCTCCATCCTGAACGGGTTAGGCGATGCCGAAACGCTGATCGGTTCTGCATGGCAATTTATTCTTGGAGGAATTACAGGTGGATATTCTCGAACTGGGTGAAGCGAGCCGAGCCGGCACCGAAGAAATCGGCGGGAAGGCGGCGAACCTCAACAACCTGATCCGCCTGGGCTTAACGGTCCCAAAGGGGATAGTCGTTGCCGCCGCGGCATACGAGGCCCACGCCGTGCGGTGCAATCTGGAAGGTCGGCTCGCTCCGTTTATTGAGAGGCGTGACTGGAGAGGAGCCGAGCTGATGGCCCGGCGATGCCTCGTATCGAACATGGTCGACGAGGAGCTTGCCGAAAGGATTGTCGATCGATTTCGTTCGATGCGGTCATCAACGGTTGCAGTGCGCTCTTCCGCCACCTGCGAGGATCAAGAGAGCGCCTCGTTTGCGGGCCAATACGAGACGTTTCTCAACGTTCAG
>JAZDOF010000978.1:0-2100 GCA_043799015.1 Pseudomonadota bacterium
GTTCGACCACCTTGTAAACGCTCTCTCCCATATGGTTCTCCTTTCGCCCAAACGGACTAATCCTAATACAATTAGCCAGGCGTACCCAAGTGAAAACGTGGCGGTCCCTCCCGGCGGCAGGGGTCTACTTGACCTTCAAGGTGGGCGCCGGCCAGATGTCACCCTTCCCCCGAGGATCAACCGAGTACTCATTACGGTTGCAGGCGCGGATCGAGATCGGTGGCTGTGGAGCCAGCTAGTCCAATAGATCAGGGATGTACGCATAAAGGGCGGGGGTTCCGCCCGTGTGTACAAAGAGAACGGTCTCCCTCCTGTCGAAGAAGCCCCTTCGAGACAGGTCAATCAAACCGGCCATGGCTTTTCCTGTGTAGACGGGATCCAGGAGGATTCCCTCGGTTCGGGCAAGCATTCTGACGGCTTCCGCCATTTCAGGCGTCGGGAGTGAATATCCTCGCCCGACATAGCCGCCAAAGCAGAGGACGGCATCTCTGGGTATCTTCGTTTTGATACCCACGTGTCGGGCTGTTTTTCGCACCAGATCGTAGACGAGCTCTTCTTGAGCCTCTTTTGTTCGGCTGACATTGATTCCCACTACCGGGATGTTGCTGTGGTTGCCGTAGAATCCCGTAACAAGACCGGCGTGAGTTCCCGAACTGCCGCTGGCGCAAACAACCCGATCAATCTTGATGCCTTTGTCGAAAGTCTGAGCCAGGATCTCCTCGGCACATGCAACGTACCCAGTCGCTCCCGTCGGGTTCGAGCCGCCGCCCGGAATGATGTAGGCTTTTCGTCCCTCGGCTGCAACCTCGTCCGCCACAGCCTCCATTTCCTTCATCATGTCCGAGCCGCCGGGAACAACCTTCAGCTTCTCCACGGCCAGCAACCGGTACAGGAAGTTGTTGCCACTCGCGTCGGGTTTGTAGCTGCCCGGCACACGTTCTTCGAGGACTAGCCTGCACCTCAAGCCCTCCTTGACCGCCGCCGAAAGGGTGAGGCGGCAGTGATTGGATTGAACCGCTCCGCATGTGACCAATGTGTCGGCGCCCTGGGCCAGGGCCTCGGCTACAAGGAATTCAAGTTTCCGAGTTTTATTCCCACCCGCTGTCAATCCGAGAAGGTCGTCCCTCTTGACGAAAATCCTGGGTCCTCCGACCGCCGCGGTGAACCTTGGAACCTCCTCGAGTGGGGTAGCGCCTTCGGTATAGCGCCTGCGCGGAAAACATGCCAAGTTCATGATCGATCCTCCATTGAGCGGCGCGGCACAGCCGCTAATAAAACCTCACCGCCGCGCCTCGGCGGCGAAGAAGTCCTTTTGGGGTGGAAAAGGATTTGCACATTCGTTGCTATCTTGACCAATCTTGAACAAAACAAGTGAAAGATTCTGCAGGTCTTGGATCAGGCAGCCCCTAAATTGTCTACGATCCCGTCGCCGGCAGGCTCGGGCGCAATCGGGCGCCGGGACTTGATTCGAAAGAGCCGGCTCAAACGTTTGCCGACCCATGCAGGCCCGGGATGAAGGTTCGGATCCAAGCCCACATTCCCAATCCAAGTCCGGCCCCGGCTGTATCGATGAGCACGTCCACGGCGGAGGAGGTACGTCCGGAAGTAAATCCCTGATGGAATTCGTCTACAACTGAATAGAGGGTCGCCAGGCACACCGATAGAATGAAGTGAAGTCGTAGGATCTTCTTGCCATTGGTAAGACCGTGGATATAGGCGGCAGCCAGGAAAGCGTAACCAAGCATGTGCCCTCCCTTTTTAATGGCAGAGTCCCAAAATCCAAAATATGGAAGGTCCGGACCCGGCGTGGCGGAGGCAATGAAAATCAGCGCCATCATCACCACTGCGGGTCCCCAGCGTCGGACCCAAATGCCCATTTAAGAGCTCCTTTCCCGGATTTTCCGAGCCATCAGTATGGCATACTTTGAGCTGCAATTCTTCCAATTCGCTCCGTTTAGGAAAAAGCCTGTAACGCGCTTAGACCTTGATGCGAAACGTTGCGATCGGACATGATAGTGCTTGGATGCTATACCTGCGGCAAAGCGGGACAGCGTCACCGCAAAATGGTATAACCAGAGGTCGTCTTTAATGCTTGACACA
>JAZDOF010000685.1:0-3650 GCA_043799015.1 Pseudomonadota bacterium
GCAAGCACTTCGGCTTCCACTTCGTAGGGCTGGACTACTATGTTGCTTCGATCCGCGGCCTGGAGCAGCACTTCGCGCCCTACGGCGGAAAACAGATCATCCGTGGGTCCGGATTGTTTGGATTGGGCTCCGCCGCGGCGCAGCGGAAGTTTCATCTCGGTTGCGAACACCGGACGACCGTTGACCGTAGCCGCCACGACCTGGTCGACTCCCTCACCGGTCGGATGGAAGCGACCTTCGTGTTTGGCGGGATATCCGGCCGCCTCTATGGCTTTCCGTATGCTCTCGGGTTCGGTCTGCCGGCTCTTGAATGTGATGGTAACGGCTTGAGCGGCCAGGCTGACGTCCGAATCGACCACTCCGGGGATTTTGGCCGCAGCGTCTTTTACGGTTACGACACAACCCGAACAGGTCAACTGGTTGACGGCAAATTTTGAGGCAATCACCTCGCCGCCGAGTAGTCTCAGCGCCCCATAGGCGGCCCCGCCGGCCAAGGCGCATGCCAAGACCGCCAAAGCGACTTTCCTTATGCTTCGCCGGCCTGCCTTGGAATCGACATCATCCAAGGTGTCCAGAGCTATTTTCTTCATTTCACGCTTTTCGGACATGAGCACAATCTCCCATTCGGCTCGGACTCTTCCGGCCGGTTTCGGCGCTTGGCGGCAGCGGCCGGCGGGATGGCGCACAGGCGAGTAACTTCTACTTCCGATGCAGGCGGCTGTTCTGATCCCTCGGTTGCCGACTCCTCCAAAAACTCTCCGATCGCGGAACTGAAATGGAGGATTCGACTGCGGCCGCAGGCATGTTACCCGTTGACTGAAACGCCCGCATCCACGATCTCCCACAGGCCTGTGATCCACGAATGGATCCACGGCTCTTCCCCGTTTCCCGTACCTGCGGAAACGGCGTCATGGAGTGCGGCCGGAACTACGCACAGGTGGTGTCGTTGAACCGAGCCAAGCAAACGTAACTAAGGTTTACGGAAAGTATTAAGCTATTGCAGACGAATCAATCGGAGGGAATCAAAACAGAAGCACGCACTTACGGCTGAGATGGGACGTCCCCGATGGAGCGGCCCCTGCTATGAGGAGGTCATCCGGTTTGGAGATATGGGAAGGGCAAACGTAAGCCGTTGCGTATATTACCCCGCCGGATCCCGCTATTTGCGCCGGGTCCCGTTGATCGGGGGGGGTAGCGGGTAACAGGGCAACGGCGTCCACAAGATTGCATACCATGCATGCACATTTTATGGATTTCTTCTGTGCACCGGGTGCTCCGCACTCGTTGGGCGGACATTTGGTCGGGGTGTCGGTTGCCTTCGCGCAGCACGGGGCCGTGGTCGCTTTAGTCCCGCAGCAGCCCGCCTTCGGCTTCATTTTGCCGGCCTGCGCGTCGGACTTGCAGCAACACGGCCGAAGAGACGCGGGGACAACGGAGGCGCCCAGGAATGTAAAGCATATTAAAAAGGCTAGTGTTTTTCTTATCGACATACCCTTGTTCCGGTTTTCCTCTTATTTTTGTAGTGTACTTCTTCGCTTCGGTAAGTCAAGTCGTTTATTACAATCATAGCGACCTATTCGTAACCCCCGGAAAGTCGAACCACAAAGTCATCAAGATACGAAGGGACATGGAGGCGGCGCATGGGGTCCGATTCAAGAACTAACATGCTTCGCCGATAAGCTTTCATGAGCCTTTGATTTCTTGGCTTCCCGGTTCATTCCTTTTCCATGGCGGTGGAGGAATGCGAGGCGTCGATCGGACTCGGTGAAGGGTTACGCCCTCCGACCCTTGAACGAAAGCATCGTCGTCAATACCGCGCAGGCGTTCAATACCGCGCAGATGAGAAAGACCCCGCGGTAGCTCCATTGAGCAAGTGCCACGGAGCCCATGATCGGCCCCACCAGAAATCCGAGCTGAAACATCACCATGGCAAGGTTCGTATTCATCGCTTTGAATTTGGGAAGGGATACGTCGAAGACCAAACTCGTCAGCACCGGCATGCCGATGCCCCACCCCAATCCGAATGCAATTCCCAAAGTATAGAACAAGGGGCCCCGCGGAGCGTATGCCAGTCCGATGAAACATAACGTCAACAGAGCGAATGAAGCGGCGAGTTGGTACGGTTTTGAAAACCTGTCGAAAAGGGATCCCGCCAAAAGTCGTATCGCTATTTCGGTCCCGGTGCACAACGTGAAGAACCAGCCGGGGTTCGGGATTTCGAGTATCCGGCCGTACCCGTCAAGAAAATAAAAAGCCGGAGCATAAGCCGTCCACAGTAGCAACGACAACAGCAGCAGACGGTTGATCCTGGGATCTTTCAGATTCTCCCGGACTTCCAAGAAGCTGATCCGTTGATGATCATGCGCAGACTCCGGTGAAGCGGGAGCGGGAAGCAGGGTGCAAAGGATCAGTACGGACCCGTTGATTAACGCGAAGACATCGAGCACTCGGTCGAAGCCTCCGAGCAATGCCCACAGCGGACTTACCAAGGGAGGGACCACAGCGAAAGGGATAACGCCGAGGACGGTGAGAATGCCAAAGGCCTGTCCGCTCTTTGCCGCCGGTATGTAGGCCACGGCCAGCGCGAATGTCGCGGTTGCCAGAACCACGTAAGCGGCCCCGTGCAGAACCCTTATAGCCGTCATGGTCCACAATCCGCCGGCCAGGTCATATAGAACGAGTACGGCCATCAGCGAATATGCCCCCAGGATGATCCATCGTATGGCATTCTGAGGCCTGAGAAGGGGACTTATCAGAGGTCTGATAATGATGACCGAAAAAGAAAAAACCCCTATGAGAAACCCAAACCATTTCTTATCGATGCCCAGACCGGAAAGATACTCCGGGAACTGGAAAAACAAGGCCACATTGGATTGACCGATAACAACCATGGCGCTAAGTATGATGAATTCTTTAGAAAAAAGTCTATCCTGTGAGGTCATGCTACAATTGCCTTTCCATGGATTCGCCTCCCGTAAAGGGCATGGTGCCGCGCAGAGGGATGAAACAAGCCTTTTCCAGCGTTACGGCCGGACGGCGTTTTCGGCAGGCACAACACCCCTGTGATGCCTGCCGGCCGATTCACTCCCATCTCGCTCTCTCATGCAGCGACTTACGAAGCAGGGAATAGAACGCGACCAGGAAGGCCGAAATAATCGGGACAAGAAACCAATAAGGCAACGTGACCGGGGTTTCCACCGTAATCGTTACGGCCCCCTTGGCTCCCTGCCCTGCCCCGTTGCCGCCTTGGCCGTACACCAGGAGCCTGTACACCCCCGGTTTTTCCACCCTGAAATGGGTGCTGAACCAGGTTGAGCCTTCGCTCCAGTACTCCCCCTCATCCACTCCGTCGTAAAACGAAGCGTCGCCGCCAAATTGCTTGAGCACGCTTTCGTTGGAGTCAACCAACGCAAAATCCAATGCCACCCAGGAATTGCGTATGGCTGCATTTCCGGAGAGCCGGACTACGGCATCGGCTTTGTCGATCGTGAACGGGGGCGTAAGGTATTCCTTGCCGTAATCTTCCGAGGTTATCCTCTGGGTGAGTACGATCCGACCCTTGTTCCATTGCATGACCACGACAAAGAGAAAGCAATTAAGTATCAGGAATGCCGCGCCGACAAGCGCCATTCCACTTATCCACGGGGATG
>JAZDOF010000698.1:0-2790 GCA_043799015.1 Pseudomonadota bacterium
ACCAATCGGCCGCGAACGATCGCGATCACCTGGAGAAAACAGTTGACAAATTCCTATCTTTTCGGCCTTCCAGTTCAATCCCGATGTTTCGGTATCCAAAGCTACCACGCCGAACCTTGATGCCTGCTCCAAATCTACTTCCGTGATGTCATGGTCGCGAAACGTGACTTCAAAACTTGGCCGGCCAATTGTCATGATTTTGGCCCCTTGTCTGCGATGGCTGAATCCATGCTACTCAGAGCAGCGAATTGCCCGACAACGAATGAGTAAAGCCAGCCCCCCTTTTCACATATGATTGCCGGAACACTAGGCTTTGGCTCTTCATCGCTATGGCTATAGAACACGACGATGGCTGAAGCATCGAAACGATAAAGAGTGAAGACCGGGGCTGTGGGAACAAGATGTACCTCGACTTGAGCCTGCCTATTTGACAGCTTGCCAAAGTAGTCTATTGCATCCTTGATCTGTCCGATGACGTGATCCGCATCCCTGTTAAACCTTCGCGACATTTCGGATACAATATCTTGACGGTTTGGATCAGGTAAGAATATTCTTATACGGACCTTTTTCGTAGAAGCGGCTTTAACTAGTGCGGCGGTGTTGTTGTAGCGCCATGAGTACGCCCAAGCGAAGAACAGGTCGATTTCTCTGACATCTTCAAAGAACGGCTTCCAGTCTATTGAATGAAAATCCCGATGAGCCTCCTTGATCCCGGCATTCTGCAACTCCTTCGCCACACCAAAATTCATGAGAACCTCATCTAACAAACCGCGCTTCCCGAGGAATTCCCACAGAAGACTTACGAACAAGGTCACCAGGAGCAGGGACCCCAAGTCCCTCACAACGGTTTGGCAGACTTCATAGCCGATCCATAGATCCCGTCTTGCCGAGAGAACGAGCAACATGAATCCCCCTAACACGATAGCTAGCACAGCCACAACTAACTTTAAAGTAGTGTTTTCTCGGGCACTTTTTATGCGGTGGGCCCAATTCGGTTCCTGACGTCCTGCATTGGTGGAACTGAACATCCATGTCTCCTTTGAACACTGCATGCCGTGACTCGACCAATTCCGCTATTCGCGGCCAAGGAAGGCAATGTTGGGTCATTGCGCTATGTTTAGCAGGTGTTCCGACGGCCACGTGGAAAGGCGTGCTGATGTGTTGCACATGTCCTTGGGCTATTTCGGACTCTCGACAGCTTGCACAGCCCTATCCATCGTTCGATTCTTCGGGCCACCTTGGCCGGTGATTGAGGCTCCATCAACTTACGATACCTTCGGTCGGTCATGCCTCGTATGTCACTGAATTCTCTCTTCCTTCAGTCAGTGGCCCTTTCGCCCATGCCACCGCAGACGGCAAGCAGCATGTGAAGCCTCAAACCAGGTGCCCTACCGGGCCAACGCGAGCGGCTCCGACAGGGCGCTTTGCCTCTCCGTCGCGTCGGCGTATACCTGATCAGCCTTTCCCGGCCGATGTCCTGGGTAACGCCAAGGATTCGGCCAATTCTGCCGTCTTCTTTCGTTATGTTGCGGTGGGGCTCCTCCAGTCTACGCCGCCGGCGGATCATACGTCACGGCAAAGATCGTATCCGCCAGCCACTTCTTGAATGCCGCGTTGTCGCTGAACTGCTTGAACAGCTCCGTGTGGTCGGCCAGCATCTCTACGATAACCCTTTGAAGAGCCCGGTCGTGCTCGATACGAGCATTCTGACGATCCGAATTCCTCATGGCGTTCCGGTATGCCTGGTCGGCCGCCACCTTTGGGGGGATCTCTTCGGCGATCACCCGCCGGATCTTGTCCGCGTCCCGCCAGTCTATGTTGCCGAATTGATCGTTGAAGGCACGGATGATATTGCTCAGCAGGTCGAGTTCCGGTTCGGGAACGCGACCACCGCCGCTCGTGGGGACGGGCGCAATCTCCGCATCCTGATCCGCCAATTCGACCGATAACGCCGAGCGAACTTCCACCCGGTAACTGTCCATGTCAATGGCCTCCAGGATACCTTTGGAAAGGTCTTCTTCCCGGGGAGCCGGCAGCTTTGGGATGAGGAAGTTGAGAAAGATCGAAAGTTTTTCCCACGCGGCATTGGTGAACGGCAATACTGAGGCCAGAAAACCGTACGCGCGGACGAATGCCTTAGCCTTGCCCTTGAAATCAACTTGTCCGTCTTCGTCAAGAGAGTCCATGTAAGTAGCGACGCAGGTATCGAGAATCGGGTCAAGCTTTGCACGGTCCGCTCCGCTCAGGTAGCGCCCCACCAATTGGTCCACGGCCGTGTTGTCGTAGACCTGGTACCCGTCCAAGTCCGCTTTGAGATCATGCAGCCTGTTCGGGTCGGTCTCTTCGCTCAAGATTGTGGTGCGGTAGTACGGTTCAAAGGAGGCTTGGATGGTATCGGCATCGTTTTGAAAGTCCAGAACGAAGGTATCGTACTTCTTGGGGTGCGCCCTGTTCAGACGTGAAAGGGTCTGCACCGCCTTGATTCCGGAGAGGATCTTGTCCACGTACATCGTATGCAGGAGCGGTTCGTCGTACCCGGTCTGAAACTTGTCGGCACAGATCAAGAAACGGTAAGGGCCTTCGGCAAAGCGGTCGGGTATCAGATTGCCGGAAAAGCCGTTAAGCGAGCCTTCCGTCACATTCCGATCACCGTATTCATGCTCTCCCGAGAAAGCGACAATGGCCTGCCAGGGACTCTTGCGCTCCTTTAGGTAGTCTCGGATAGCGTGGAAATACTGAATTGCCCGCGATATGCCGCTCGTCACCACCATTGCCCGCGCCTGCCCGCCG
>JAZDOF010000710.1:0-2455 GCA_043799015.1 Pseudomonadota bacterium
ACCACGTTGCGCTCGACGACTCCCACGTGCCCACCGAGTTCTACGAAGGCATGCGAGACAAAAAGCCCGAATGGACTGCAAAGTATAAGGATGGGAAATTCATTCCCTTTTGGTTCAAGCTTGCCGACATAAGGCCCGTCGGTTGGGACCGCATCGCCGATCTTGAAAGCCTTTACCCCAATGCATCGGAAACGGTCCCGTTCAATCCCATGGACCGGTTGTCTCCTCTGAAGGTTTTCGAGCGAATCCCGTATCGGTATTTCGACCGGACGCCGGCGGGCAGGCCATATTGGAACCAGGTCCTTGCGGACGATTTCTGGGAACCGGGTCAGTTCAAATCCGCCCTGATCCGGAAGGTCTATGGCGACGCCTTGCGGCGTCTCGCGGTTCACGTTATCGGCCGCTTGACGGGGCCCAAGCCCGAACTGTTCCCCCTGGAGGAGATCTTCCGGGAGGCCCTTGCATGGCACGCAGCGACTGCGCCGACCCGATTAGAAGATTTGTCACGACGACTGGCGGCCGCATTTGCCGCGGACGAAGGGCTGGAAAAATGCGGGCCGTGGGATTTTCCGCTGGACCTGGAACAAATAGCGAAAGACTTGGACGTAGAAATCAAGCACTGGCTCGGAAGTGAGGTGCGACGTATTGCAGAGGCGCGCGGCCGGCCCGAAAAAGACATCTGTCGCAAGCCGGGAAAAAGGCAACTGCAGAATTGGCGGAAGGCGGTGAAGGAGAAAGGATGGTGAGCGAGAAGCAAGCGAATTGAATGTTCAAAAGGATTCCGATCTCATGGTTCGCCCAGGTTTTCGAGTATTCGGCTCACGCATTCCTTTAGAACGGGCACGTCATTGACCACGGTCATCCATACACGTGCCGGGCTAATGCCGAAGTACTCATGGATCAGGAGGTTCCTCATGCCGACTATGTCCTGCCACGGAATGTGAGGACACTCTCTACGGACGGCTTCGCTGAGATGGGCGGCGGCTTCACCGATTCTTTGAAGCTGGAGTATCATCCACCCCTGGATCAGCTTATCTCGAACATACGCATCACGCCCGAGGGAGGCAAACTCGTTTATCTCGTCGATAGATCCGAGAATGTCGAGCAGTCGGTCACGTTGACTCCTCATAGGGGAACGGCCTCTTCCAACACCCGTTTACGCATTCGCGGCCGCAAGCCGTCCTCGTCGACGACGTCCACGGCGCAACCGAGAGACTCCCTCAGTTCACGAATCATTGCTGCATGTTGAAGCAAACCTGCTTCAGGATCAAAGCCCACGAGAAGGTCGATGTCGCTCGCCTCATCAGCTTCTCCGCGGGCCGTTGATCCAAAAAGTCGGACGTTTCGCGCCCCGTGTCGTGCGGCTATTCGAAGAATGTCTTCTCTTCTTTCCTGTAAGACCCGAGTTACATCCATATGGTAACCTCGCACCGGCTGAACCGATTTGTTTGGTCAACACCTGAATTGTAGCAGTTCCCACGGGTTTTGTCCTATGCGTTAACCAATTCCCGTCCCATTAATCCTTGATACTATTTCGCGTCTGAGGAAATATGACGCCTATCACCAAATGGTAGACGTTCACCGCGATGACTCGCCGAACCCGGTAAATCAGACCACGAAGGCACCAAGACACGAAGGAATATTTGAAATAATTGATAAATACCGATTGATTTGCGGATTGTGCTTGCCTGTCGGTGAACGCAGGCGCCTAGCCCCGCAGAGGCCTGAAAGATATTAGCCTTTGATTTCTTAGTGCCTTTGTGACTTGTGGTAAATTCCTCATTTATCGTGGTGAACGATTGCCAATTTTTGGTAGCCATGGGTTTCAACCCATGGCGCCGTCTTGGCCGGTGCTAACACCTGAGCAGGAGATCGCCCCTTATTTTGACGCTTATGCCCCCGAACAAATCCTTCGCCTAAACGAACAAACACTTCGCCTTTTCGGCGCCTGATTGATCCCCCGGTCTCTTGTTCCGTTGGAAGCCATTCCGGCATTTAGATAACTTACAAATCCGCACTCCGATTGAGTCCGCCGGCACGATTGTTGCCCTACTTCTCATGGGAATGGAAGATCAACTGAGTTGGGCGACGTAACCGGATGGCGGATCGAAAGGGCCGCGTGACGGGCCCTGCGCACGTACCTTGTTTGTCGTCACAGGTTGGGATATAGGTGATTTGTTGAATATCATTAAGAGTTTTTGAAGAGAGGGTCCAAGGGAGGGACTTTTTGCAAAAAGTCCCTCCCCCGGAAACGTATTTTCCATAGGAAGTCCCTCCCCCGGCATGTTATCCGTCGCGTTGCTCCTTCGACGGACCTTTGACTTCTTCGGGTCTTCGTGGTTCATTCCTTTTCTCTCTCGGTGAACGCTTACGCTTGAGGAAACACGGCATGCCGCACCGCCCGCTCCATTTCAGCGCTTACTGGAACCCGTTGGAGGAATTCGACCCCCTCGCT
>JAZDOF010000718.1:0-4696 GCA_043799015.1 Pseudomonadota bacterium
ACTCTGGGTGGACAGTGAAGTGGGGGTAGGCAGCACATTTCACTTTACCGCGGTTCTGGAAGTACGGGCCGAACCCACCGAGGTTCCGGGTCCCGGGTCCGCGGAATATGTCGGAGATGTCCCTGTAGTCGTCGTGGACGACAACGCGACGGCGGGAGCGGTCATTTCCGAAATTCTTTCCCGCTGGGGCATGAAGGTAAGAACCTTCGATTCCGGGAAAGCACTCCTGGCGGCCTATGAAGGGGCCGACCAAGACATGGCGGCTCCCGCCCTTGCGATCGTCGATCGGGTAATGCCGGGAATGGACGGCTTTGAACTTGCGAGGCATATGAAGGATCATACGGTATTGACCGCCACGCGGGTGATAATGCTCGGGGCACCCGGAGCGCCCTCGGCCCTGCGGCATGGAGCGGTCTCAAGCTACGTAACCAAACCCGTGGCTGAATTCGAACTTCGCATTGCCGTTGAGCGGGAGCTGAACCCGTCATCGGGTATCGGCCGGGACCGTCACCTACCCACCATCTTCAAGAGCGAACGGAGTTACCATGTATTGGTTGCCGAGGACAACCTGGTAAATCGAGAAGTGGCGTCCAAGATGCTCGAGAAGATGGGGCATCGAGTATCTTTGGCCCACACGGGCCGTCAAGCCGTTGCCGCGGTGGAACGAGAAACATTCGATCTCATATTCATGGATGTGCAGATGCCCGAGATGGACGGGATACAAGCCGTTCAAGCCATCAGGGCATTGGAACGACCACTTGGGCGACACACGCCGATCGTGGCCATGACGGCCCACGCCATGAAGGGAGACAGGGAGAGGTTCTTGAGCGCAGGAATGGATGATTACACGGCAAAACCGGTCAAGAGCGTCAACGTTGCGGAAATTATCGACCGGTTTCTTCCGGTCCCATCCCAACTGCGGAACCAAGAATTAGCGGGCGTTCAGCCTGATGCCCATGTGCTTCAGGCCGGCATCCTCGAACGTTTCGGCGGAGACTCCGACATCATAGGTCAAATAGCGACGGTGGTCCGGGAGGAGTTCCCTCGTCTGATAAAGGAATTGCATCTTTCTATTGACGAGATGGATTCTGAGGGGCTAAGTCGGGTGGCGCATCGGCTCAAGGGCTCCGTGGGCGAATTGGGATCCCGTGACGCGCTCGAGACCGCCGCCCGACTCGAGGCGCTCGGCATGACCGGAGATCTGTCGAACGCGCGAGAGTCGGCGGCGATTATGGAAAAACAGGTGTTGGAGCTTATGGCGGCCGTGGAGGGATTGACCGGGCCCCACGACCGTGCCGAGGAGCATGCGGCTTCCTGATACCCTCAGTAGCCCATCAATCCACAACAACGAGAGCAGACCGGCATGAGTCCGTCTTTTGCCAGACTGGATCGGAATTTCCTGTAAGGCTCCGAATTCCACAGCTCCGTTATAGTGTTTTCCTTCACGTTGCCCACCACAAAATCATGATAGTCCCGGCACGGGGACATATCGCCGTTGGAGTTGATCTCCACCGCGACGAAGACGTGGACACACTTATCAAAACCGAATCGCCTGCCGTGGTCCGTGTAGTATGCTTCCAGGTCATGGGGTTCGGTTAGTGGAGGCATGATGATCACCGTGGGACCGGCGAACCGGGCCGCCCTTTCGCGTAAGGCCCTAAGCTGATCGGAAAGGACTCCGTAATCGGGGGGACGCCAATTGCCGATCCAACCGAAGTGCTTCTCCGGTCGGAAGCCGAACCGCCGCTGGAAGTCTTCCGCGTGCCTGTGGGCCGAAGCTTCGTCGATCCACCACGCAAGATAGAAGACGCAAACATCAACCTTGTCGTGAAACACTTCGTAGATGTCGAGCAGCCGATCGTAATTCACATTGTTGATGGTCGTCAGGGAGGCGATAAGCGGTAGGCGTTGCCCCCTTTCCTTGCGTAGAGCGACGATGGTGTCTATGGCTTCATTGATGGTCGCAAAGTTGTTGACGGCAGGGTTGGCCCCCGGCCTGCTCCGGTTGTGGGTTGCGGCATCCGGGCCGTCCACGGAAATCTGGATCACGAACATTGGAGCGTCGACCAGTCGCTGAGCGTTGGCAACAAGGCCTGTTCCGTTGGTCGCGATACTCGGGGGCATACCCAAGCGGGCCGCTTCTTCGATGATCTCCACGGAGCCCTTGTACAGCATCGGTTCCCCGCCCCACAAATAAACCGACGGCGTGTGTCGGTTCGCGTTCAGGTCCCTCAGCAGATCAATGTAACGCTCGGGCTTCACCTCTTGGGACCTCAACTCGCCGATGGAGCAATCCCTGAGGAAGCCGCGATCGCCCCATTGACCGCATGTGTGACAGCGAAGATTGCACAAGTCCGTTATTCGTATGCTGCACTGACGGATCCGGTTCGCTTTTCCCCCTTCCTCGTCCGCAGCCAGGCTCCGCAGGAAACGTTGGACCTGAACCATGGCCACGTTCCTTAGGTAACGGGGTTGTTCCAACAGCTTGGGAAGGGTCTTTACTACGCTTGCTATGGGGACCAAAATATCGCTCATTATGGATGAAAACTCCGTATGCTTTGATGGTTGCGGCCGGTGACGAAAGTCGGGTCCTTTACTCCCTCGTCGGACTCGGAGAGTGGGCGGAGCGAGAGCTCCAACAAGGGCCTAAACTCTCTGTAACGACCGTGTGCGACAGGCCGAGGTCGTGGGGTTCAGCCACGTGACCAGGCGCGGCCATGTCGGTAATCCCGACCTGGATGACGGCTTTGCCCATGACATTCGGCGGAAAGACGCCCATGATTCAGCCGACCTTCGTCCGGAATAATTGCCGTCATGAAACGAGGACGCCCGCACCGCCGAGCGGTCCTCGTTCACATATGCCGGACTTTACAGCGTGGACGAGATAACGATGCGCTGTATCTCGTTCGTTCCTTCGTAGATCTGGGTGATCTTCGCGTCGCGCATCATTCGCTCCACGGGATACTCGGTGCTGTAACCAAAGCCTCCCAGGACCTGAACCGCCTCAACGGTGGTCCACATGGCTACGTCGGAGCAATAGGCCTTGGCCATGGAAGAATGTCGCAAGACCTCCGGCGGAACGCGTGACAGGTCCTTCGTAACGTAAGTATCGAGGAGATCGCACGTCTTATAGAGCAATTGCCGTGCCGCCGTGATCCTCATGGACATGTCCGCGAGCTTGAAGGCGATGGCCTGATGCTTGATTATGGGTTTTCCGAAAGTCACCCGCTCTTTGGCGTACTGTGTAGCGTATTCAAACGCGCCCTGGGCTATTCCCAGCGCCTGCGCCGCTACCGAGGGACGGCTGAAATCGAGGGTTTTCATCATGATGTGAAACCCGTCGCCTTCCTTCGCAAGACGATTCTCCACCGGGACTTCCACGTCCGTGAAGACCAGCTCCCGCGTATCCGATGATCGAATGCCGAGCTTGCTCTCCTTCTTGCCTACCGCGAAGCCCGGCATGTCCTTCTCAACGATGAAAACGCCGGCTCCCTTATACGGCGGGACATCCGGATCGGTGACGGCGTAGACGCATATGGTGTCGGCCACTCCGCCGTTGGTTATCCACATCTTCGCGCCGTTGAGAATGTACTTGTCGCCTTTCCTGACCGCACGGAGTTTGAGGTCCGCTACGTCGGAACCGCCCTTGGCTTCCGTGAGACCGAAAGCTGCTATCTTTGCACCCGTGGCCAACGGTTTGAGATATTTCTCCTTTTGCTCGTGGTTCCCGGCGAGAATAATCGGGAGGCTGCCGAGTTCCTGGCAGGAAGGCATCAAGGCTATTGCAGCGTCGGCTTTTGCCAGCTCTTCTACGGCGATGCAATGGGCTATCATTCCAGCGGCCATGCCGTCATATTCGGCGGGGAAGTCGATTCCCATGAGGCCGTTTTCCCTCATCAGCTCCAGCATTTCCCAGGAGTACTCCCCTTTTTTGTCACGCTCTTCAGCGGTGGGGGCCACTTTTTCCTTAGCAAGTCGCCGAACCATGTCCTGTAGCATTTGTTCTTCTTCGGTGAGTCCAAATCTTTCATGATGAGACATAATTTTCCTCCAATGGGTGGTACAATCGTATTGGAACGGTTTCACGGTTCTCCCGGCCAAAATATCGAAACAGCCGGTTTGAAGCGGCGATGCCTCCACGACTGCCCGAGAATGATTCCCTCGAATCAACGGTCGGGTTTGTACCATGGGGCGCGTGCTCCAGGAGCACATTACGGTTCATTTGTAATTGAAAAAGCCTTTTCCCGACTTACGGCCCAAGTGTCCCGCCCGAACCATCTTCTTGAGCAAAGGTGCCGGACGGTACTTGGGATCTGCAAACTCGTCGTACAGGTGTTGCTGCACGAGAAGCATGGTATCGAGTCCCACGAGATCCGCAAGGGCCAGCGGCCCAATGGGGTGATTCGCCCCGAGTTTCATTCCTTCATCTATTTCCTCGGCGGTTGCCAGGCCTTCCTCCAAGACGAATACGGCCTCGTTAATCATTGGGACAAGTATGCGGTTCACGACAAATCCGGGGGCTTCCTTGACCTCGACCGGAGTTTTCCCCATTTTGAGGCTCATGGTTTTGATTATGGCCACGGTCTCATCGGATGTGGCATACCCTCTTATGACTTCCACCAATTTCATAACCGGAACGGGATTGAAGAAATGCATGCCGATGAAACGTTCGGGGCGCTTGGTAACCGAGGCGAGT
>JAZDOF010000719.1:0-2968 GCA_043799015.1 Pseudomonadota bacterium
CCAAAAGGCCGTTCAAAACCACGGTTCAACGTTGATCACAAGGATGACTTCTTTCTCATCGAAGGCAGGGCTATCAGGCAATTGCGACGAGAGATCCGCGAGACATTGGGCCGCTACGGCTTTCAGCCGGACCTTAAACCCGAACGGAAAGACGGATGTGCCATCGCGTTGTTGTATGAGGAGCTGTTGTCGGGGAACTTCCTACCTGCTCTGGGCAACATCCTCCTAATAGGCGACGCAGCCGGCCTGATATTGCCCATTACTTTCGAGGGCATCGGGTCTGCGCTCAAGAGCGGTATTTCGGCCGCGGATTCCGTGCTGAAGGCCGCCGAAACGGGAAAACAGGCCGCATCCTTTTATCTGGATCGCCTGGAGCCCATCCTCACAGCTATCCGTCCCCTCTACTCCATGCAACATGAGGTGGACGCCGCTTCCGGCGAAGACCCTGGGGCCGTCGCCGCAGCGGTACTCGCCGCTTACCGATCGACACTGACCGTCCAAGATATATAGATGACGGCTAACAGCCTTTCCATACCGTTACTCGGTTCGAGCAGGACTCCAAGACCTCGGCTGGCCGTTATTTAGGGCGTCAGGACCAACACCATCGACAAACTCATATGTCGGGCGTCCCCACAGCAGGCGTCAAAAGGCCCTGCAACCTCGGCGGTAATTCGGGTCTCCAGTTTTCTTGACCCGCTATTTGGGTAAGTGCGTCTCGTCTTGACCGGCTCACGAAAACGATGCAATGATACGGGGATGGTCGGTACCCGTTTCATCGTCGTCCTGTATGCCTTCGCTTGTTCCGTTTTTTGTAGTCCCCTCGGGGCTGCGGCCGGCGATACGGAATTTCAGCAGGCCGTCAAACAGGCCAGGGAAGGGCATCTGGATCGATCTATCCGTTTGTGGAGCCGTTGCATACAAAAGGATCCCAAGTCTTATCCGGCACTGGTGAATCGCGGGACCGCATACCTCATGACCGGATACGTGTCCAGGGGGCTGAGGGATTGGAGCGAGGCCAACCGGATGTCTCCTCTTTTCGCATTCGCGGTGTACAATGAAGCGTTCATAGACCGGGCAGCACGTAAGGACGGTATGATAAGCTTCGTAAAGCCCCTGGAGATAGACCCCGATTACATCGCCTCCATTGTTATGACGGGCAGTACGTATTTGGACCTCGGAAGGGAAGGGGAGGCGGCCGAGCTCTTTCGACTGTCCATAGACCTCACCAGAAATCCTCTCCTGAAGAATACGCTCGAGCATTGGGCCGGCACGTTGGACCCCCAAAAGGGGCGATAGGGCAGGGGCCCGGCCGACTCCTTGACCCAGGGGAGGCGATCCTCTCGAACGAAAACCCATGGGGGCCTTCGCTGCACAAAGGCCCTAGTACGACGAGGCAGAGCCGCGCGTGACCGAAGAGTTACTTTCTTGATGCGCGATCCCGGCCACTTATTTCCCTTCTGCTCGCTTCTCCTTAAGCAGCTCAACAATCTCCGTCTTCCGACATCTTACCGAATGGTCGAGAGAATCAAGACCTTTGTAGTCCCTGATGTTTATGTCGGCTCCGTTGTCCAGCAGAAGTCTCACTACCTCCGAGCGACAACACCTTACGGCCTCCATGAGAGCAGTCCGGCCGGCGTCTTTGGACCTCATGTTCGGATCGGCGCCCATTGCCAGGAGCGTCCTCACTATTAGCGTTTCTCCGTACGCTGTGGCCGACATCAACGGCGTGCAACCACAAAGAGGTTCACGGGCATTCACGTCGGCCCCTCGTTTCAGCAGAAGCTCCGCCATCGCCTGACTTCCCACTAATGCAGCAGCGTGGAGAGGTGTATCCAACCCGGGGGCGGCGGTCCGCGCCTCATCCGTTGGCGGCGTGATCGGGATTGGTGGGAGACTTGGGGGAACGGCGCAGCACGCGGAGCTTGAACGTGCCGTTCCCTGTAGGGCATTGGGGTCTGCTCCATGATCCAGAAGTATGCGAGCCAAGTCCGGGCGTTTGTTCGCAATCGACATCATGAGAGGCGTTATCCCCGCGGTATTGACCACGGCACCGCGGCTCAACAGCAGTTTCATGACCTCCGAGTGACCTCCGAGGGTTGCCTCCGCCAACGGCGTGTTGCCGTAACCGCAGGGAGACGTGTCGGCCCCGCCGTCAAGCAGCATTTTCACGATTTCAACGGATCCTTCGCGGCACGCGAGGCCGAGCGCCGAGATTTGATGGTCCCCACAGGCGTTCATATCCGCGCCGGCGTTCGCCAGGAGACTAACCATGTCCCCCCGGCCCTTGTTGACCGCCGCCATGAGCAACGTCCTCTTTGCCTTCAGGCGCACATTGACATTGCCTCCGTTGTCGAGAAAGGCTTTGACCACATCGATGTGTCCCTCGTCGACGGCCCAATCCAGGACGGTTTGCCCTGTGCCCGGTTCCTGAACCAGGGCGTCCGCGCCCCTTTTGAGCAGTTCCTTCACCACGTCCGCGCGGCCCGTTTGGAATGCCCCGGCCACTATGTCAACGCCCTGTCCATCGTGGGTTTTCACGTTCGCCCCTTTGTCAAGGAGCAGTCCGACGATTTCCGGGAACCCGTTTACGGCCGCCAAGAGCAGAGGTGTGTTCTTTTCCTTGTCGTTCGCGTTTGGTTCGGCGCCCCTATCCAACAATAGGCCGACGACCATGGCGTGGCCGCTTTCGGATGCTTTGAGCAGTGCCGTCTCCCCTGCCCGGTTCCTGTGGTTCACGTCGGCCCCGCGTACCGACAGCAGCCTTACCACATCCGCATGCCCCTGAGCCGCGGCAAGGATCAGCGGCGTATTTGCCGTAGCATCCTCCGCGTCCGGTCCGATGCCCTCAGCGAGAAGCCTCTCAACCGCAAGGGCATCGCCTTCGATGGCGGCCACGATCAGAAGGTCCCGCTTTTCCGCACGGGACGAGAGGCCCTTAGGGCGACCCTCACGGAGCATGTCCACGATT
>JAZDOF010000735.1:0-8734 GCA_043799015.1 Pseudomonadota bacterium
TCCACGTCCCATACGGTGCCGTCCGCGAATTGGATACGCTCGATCTGCCATTCCGTAGAGTCATCCAGGAACCAATTGTGGACGGTGAGCGTGTCGCCCGTGCCCACAACGGCCAGCACCAGGTCGTCGTCCACATGCCGCACATTCACATCGGCAACAATGATGTCTTCGCCCAACACAATCGTATCAAGGTTGCCTGCAACGGCATCCCGGTCGAAGATCTCGTCCCGGCCGTAGTCCCTGCCGAACAGGTAGGTATCGTTGCCGTTGCTCCTATCCGCTGTGAAGTATAGCTCGTGGGCTTCGTGCATGCTTCCCCCATACATCACGTCGCGGCCTTCCCCAGGATCACAAGAGTCGTCACCATCCCCAGCGACGAGGGTATCCTCGCCGAGTCCGCCCGATAAATCATCCGCCCCGATTCCAGCCCAGATTTCGTCGTCTCCTGGGCCTGCGAGCAATGTATCGTCACCCTGCCTACCATAGAGGCGGTCATTGCCCTCATACGCACTGATTGTATCGGACGTGGAATATCCTATGCAAAGGTCGTCTCCCGGAGTCCCCTGAATCACTTGCTGCTTGACCGCCGCGACATCCCACACGGTACCGTCGGAGAATTCGATCTGTTCAACCCGGTATTCCGGGGAGTCGTTCCAGAACCAGTTCTGCACCGTCAGGATGTCGGTCGTATCTTTAATAAATAGCGTCAGGTCCTCACCCGTTTGCGTCAGCCTGATATCCCCCGGTGCGATGCCGTCGCCCAATTTGATCGTATCAATGTTACCCGCTGTCCGGTCATGGTCGAGGATGATGTCGTTACCGTATCCAATGCTGAAGAAGTACGTGTCATTGCCGTTGGATGGGATGGGACCGCCCCATCCGGGTCGCTCACCCCCATAGAGTCGATCCTCTCCGGAACCGGGATCGAGGAAGTCACTACCAAAACCGCCTACGACCGTATCATTCCCGTCTCCCGCGAACACGGTGTCATTGCCCTGCTCAGCGTAGACCACATCGTTACCGGAACCGGAGTCGACGAAATCGTCACCGCCTCGTGCGTAGATCGTATCGTTTGAGCCATACCCCTCAATGGTATCCGCACCGGAGAAGCCGATGATTGTATCGGCTGCGTCGGTGCCCTTCACCAGCATATCCTGCATGGTCGCGGTATCCCACACCGTGCCGTCCGTGAAGGTGACGAGCTCGATGCCGTGGACCGGAGTGTCGTTTACGAGCCAGTCTTCCACGGTGATCGTGTCGCCCGTACCCAGGATGGTGAGTTCCAAATCCGTGTCCGCACGGCGAAGTTTCACGTCCGTAGGCAGGATCCCGGCCTCAAACTCGATGGTGTCGATGTTCCCCGGCGTGGCATCCATGTCGTGAATAGTGTCCTTACCGAAGCCCGGGCCGAACCGGTAGGTATCGTCGGCCGAGCCCCCGTCCAGGTAATCATCGTCCAGGCCGCCTATGAGCACATCCGCATCTGCCTCACCGGCGAGCCGATCCGCTCCGGCCCCCCCGATGAGCGTATCCGCACCGGGGCCGCCGTATAACCGATCATTATCGTCGTCCCCGTGAAGCGTATCGTTGGCCTCGAGCCCGTAGATCAGATCCGCACCGCCCAGACCGCTCAATTCGTCCTCTCCCGGCCCGCCGTAGATTCTGTCCGGCCCGTTCGTGGGTGCGTACGCCCGTGCAATCATCTCCGTTTCGTCCCAGGTGGTTCCGTCCATGAACTGGATTTGTTCCACACGCTTGAGGTAGCTTTCGAACCGGAAGAAGTCCTCGACGGCGATCGTATCGCCCGTGGCGATGATCTCGAGCACAAGGTAATTGCCCGAGCGTTTCAGCGTGATGTCTCTGATGACGTCGTGCCCGGAGCCCGGCCGGAAAAGGTAAACATAGTCTCCCGCCTCGCCGATTAACAGATCGTCATGCGCTCCACCGTCCAATATGTCCGCTCCAGGACCTGCCCAAATCGTATCGTTACCGCCGCCTGCGACAATGATCGAATCCCCGTTACCATTGGCCAACTTTTCGTTACGATCCGTTCCGTAGATCGCGTCGTCCCCATCCAGGCCGTTTATCCAGCCGTCGCCCTGGGTCGCACTGCCCTGCACGGCGTCCGAGTTCCAGGTCCCGAACATGTGAGGGAAGTACCAGCCATCCGGCGACTGACCGAGTTGGTTGTAGACCGGCAAGCCGCCGGTGTCGAAGATCCAGGCGAGGTCGGGGTCGATTTGGATGAAGGATTCGCGGAAGGCGAGATACTCGCCGGTATCCAGTAACTCTAGACCGCGTAAGGACCGGGCAAATTCCGACAGCACCACTCGTCCCTGCTCTGGATCGGTTGCGAGACGATTACTCAATTCGTAAGCCACCACCGACATGTCCGTGCCAAGGGTGTTCGTCTCTTCGCAGTTGCCGCACCAGACCAGTTCAAACAAGTCCTTGAGATGAGTCTGAACCATAAGATCAGCGTAGAAGCCTTCGAATATCTGCCGGTAAGTGTCTTCCCACCAAGCAGCCAGCCAACTGTTTGGATACTCGAGGGATTGACCATAGAGGTTCTCGAGCGACGCAACCTTTCGGCCATCTATAAAGGGGCCGCGGTAATCGGGTGTGACTGAATCGCTTCCGGTCCATTTGAAGATTATCTGGTGGAGGATACTTGAGCGATTAGAAGCGTCAGTCTCCGAAACAAAAGACTGAACCAAATCGGTAAGTGCTCCAGACAAATCCCTGGCCATTGCCTGATGGAGACTATACACGTTGCCAAAAGCAAACAGGTCCGGTAGGTTATCTATCTCAGGTGAGACCTCAAGGAGTTCGGAAGCCTCCGTTTGAGTCAGGTCACGTTGAAAGGAGTATTCGGAAATTGCACCCGTACTTCCGTCGTTCCATTCGAAATGTGCAGTGCGAACCTCCGTATTGCCTGCAGCATCTACCTCGTTGACGGTTTCAGAATCGAGGTGTATGGCCGCTATGCCGAGCTCGTCCAGGCTGCTTATCGTTCCGCTCATCGAGGGAACGTACGAGTATACAAGCTCGCTGTGGTGCTGCCAGATGCGCAGCTGCGCCCAGATTGGGTCGGCCGCATCAATCGTTCCGTCGTTGTTGTGATCATATTGCGAAAGCGCCTCAAAGCCGTTGAAAGCCATCATACCGTTAGAGAGAAGCGCAAAGTCCCCAAAAAGCTCGGCGGCTGTATCGAGACTATCACTACCATTTCTGTCAAGCATAAGGACGCCTGTGCCCAAGTCAGCCCATCCCGTACGCTCCATGAAGCCATTGCCGTCATGGTCGAAATGAATCCCGGCTTCCAGGCCGAGCGTCTGGATACCCTCGCCTGTCAGATCAAGCAGCAATGGATCACGGCGAGGAAGCGGACCATTAAAATTGGGATTCAATGGCTGCCTGCTGGGGGCTTTCATGTAATTACATTCACAGAGATAGCGCGGTCGCATTAGTGCGAACTCGTTCCAAGTATCCGTACCTCTTGTAACTGTCATTACTCCTTCCGGACTGATTTCTACATTTGAATATTCTACTATGGCAGTGCCATCCGGAAACAGGTAGAGGTACTCTTTGTAGTTCGGATCCGTTACAGGACCGATTCCCGCTCCAATAGGGCCTGCGCCACCGTTCAGCCCTTCCCCCCGGTCATAAGAGTGGAATATCCGATACCGTATGGCCGGCTGGCCATTCTTCACTACGGAAGCCATTTCACCCTTGTCAATGAAACCGGTGTGGTAATGATCATCTTCAGGGTCGTTCACCTTCTGATTGTCGCGGAAAAGAATAAATATATCACCGGGGCCAGCCTCATTGTCCGCAATCTGTCTGTAATACGCATCGTTTCGTATGGCAAACTGGCGGGCTTGTTTGCGAGGCATATTCCATGTCATTATCATTGGCATCCTGGTGCATCCAGCTTCGTTGAGCCCTTGACTGAGAAGGCCGATGCAATTAATGTCCCAACGCTTATCAGGTTTGTTATTATAGTCTTTCTTACCGTCAATTCCGAAGCCGTCTTGATAATCAAGATACTCGATCTTAGCTCCTGCCCGCACTTGAGCCTCTTGCTGATCCAGAACCCACAATTTGCTCAAAGCAAGCAGTCGCTGATTGGACCTATTCAATGGAACGCAACTTCCGGGATTTCTTGCCATCATTGACCTCCACACCTATTGAATGAAATACTTCATACCTGGTAACACCCGGCTGTTGAAGCCGAGGATATCCTTATCGGCCACTAGGCTTGTAAATGCCTACATGCTTCTCGTGATATTCCTGCTATCTTGTTGCAGACTCACGTTTGGCTCGCGTTAGTTGGACGCAAAGATCTCTGCTATAGGCCCTTCCAGAGGAGGCTCAAAATCCTCGATTTCGAGGTACGTTAGGTTTTCTCCGAGTTTCCTGGACTCTGGTGCCCTCAAGAACAGGTGTGAGAACCCCCCGCCTCCGTTCTTAGTGCCGCCTATTGCAGTGCTGTCAATGATAAATACGGCTTTTCGGATTTTGCCCTTCCAGTTTCGACCTGAACCGAGATAGTAATAGCCGTGTCGAGTTGATCCCCCGGACTGATATCCGACCTCGTATTTCAAGCGGATCTTAACCGTAGCGTTGGCCCGGAATGTGACGCGGCTCGCCAGCCATTTTGAGCCCGAATTCCTCGCAGGAGGATCGAAGTCACCGGCAACCCCTGCCGTGCTGCTCGCTGAAACGCGAGGGTCGGCGAATTCTGTTTTCCGGCCGTCAACCCAGGCTTGGAAGGACAAAAACTCGTAGGTTGAGTAGTCTTCTCCCGGGAGCCTCGGTACCTGGCCCGACCCCATTTTTTTTACTCCGACCAGTAGTGTGGTTATCGCTCCGGTGTTGAAAAAACCGAGGACCGCATCAACAGTGTAGCTGTATCTTTTCAGCCGAATTGTTGCCATCGAGGTGTCCAAACGAATACTTCCGTGGTGACCGAACCGCGCAAGCGGGCCGCCTTCGAACACGATGGGGGCGATATAGGAACTTACAGGACAGTCAGTGGCGACAAAGGATCCCACCAGCAAGCAGAAAAGCAACGTATGGACGTATTTCATGGTTTTCCTCCAATCGAAAAATCGAAACGACAACCGCCATATGATACGTCGGACTTCCGGGCTTCTGCGTTGCCGAACCGGCCGGATTCTCGCCGATCATGCGAATTGTTCCACGGCCGGTCAACGCTTGGTCTTTCGCACTCGTTGTTTAGCAACATGTGATCCGAGTAGGTTTGCGATCTCATCATGGCGCATCCTCCAAGCCATTTCCCATGCCGATTTACCCTCCGTGCACCCGGGGCAGGCGGACCACACGTCGGCGCCGTTATCGAGGAGCAGTTCGACTGTTTCCAGATGGCCACTCTGCGCGGCATTCATGAGTGGCGTGCGTCCTTTGGCGTCTACCACATTCACGGCAGCTCCCCGATCCAGAAGCAGTTTCACAACGTCAAGCTTACCCCGGCCAGCAGCCTCCATCAGTGCCGACACACCGTTCGCATTCTTTGCATTGACATCAGCGCCTCTGTCGAGCAGCAGTCTCACTGTTGAGACATTGCTGCGGTCGGCAGCCTCAATGAGGGGGATCTGCCGAGCTCCTTTCGTCGCATCGACACTAGCACCCCGGTCGAGCAACAGTCTTACCGCTTCGGCATTTCTCGTAGGCACGACTGCGGTAAGTGCCGTCGAATCATTCCGGTCCGTCGCATTTGTATCCGTCATCCGGTCAAGGAGCAGTTCCACTATTTCCAGGTTACCACGGACGGCGGCTGCTGCCAGGAGACCCCATTTATTCAGCCCCTCTTGATGAGCCTGCGCGCCCCCTTCCAACAAGACGGCGACCGCGCCGGGCTTTCCCCTGTGAATCGCATCCGACAGAGCCTTCCATCCGCCCCATCTCTCCACATTGGGGTCTGCTCCTTTTTCAAGAAGTGTTTTCACGACATCCGCGTGGCCATACCGTGCGGCGTTCATGAGGGGTGTCCAGCCATGACTGTCCTGAGCATTGACATCAGCCCCCTCGCTCAGGAGGGTTTGGACCTGTAACTTGTCACCCAGTGCGGCAGCATCCCCCAAAGTGAATTCGACACCGTGCGCTTTGAGCAATTTCACGGCGTCCGCGTTCTGCGCTACGGCGGCCCACTTGACGGCGGTGGAACCATCTTGGGCCTTGACTCTGGGATCTGCGCCTTTTTCCAGAAGAAGCTTCACTACATTGAGCCCACCTGGAAGCATCGCCCACATCAGCGGAGTAGAGCCGTCGTTGAGCCCTGCGTTGACATCAGCACCTCCGTCCAGGAGCAGGGCAACGGCCTCCGCGTGACCTTCTTGCACAGCCAACATGAGAGCAGTCAAGCCTTCTTTGGCCTTTGAATCGGCATCAGCGCCTTTGTCCAATAGTATTCCGAGCACGTCAACATGTCCCATGCGGGCTGCCGCCAAAAGGGAGCTGGAGACATCGTTCTCTCCGCCTCTACGAATTGACCCCGCCTCAAGAAGCCGTTCAACTTCCGCCGTGTCCCCCAGCCACGCGGCGATCGGCAAAGTCAGTCGGGCCCCGTGCGCGCTCAGCATCCTCACCAATTCATGACCACGAGCAGCCCCTGTCATCGCAGACCGGAAGGCCAGCCCAATAGCCGTTTCCCCGTTTCGAGCGGTCGCACTAACGTCGGCCCCGTTATCCAACAGCAGTTTGGCTACTTGTGTATGCCACCTGGAGGCTGCGAGCATAAGAGCAGTGCTGCCTTCCTTGTCCTTCGTATCTATATTGGCCCCTCTTTCCAGAAGAATTTTCACCGCTTCAACGTGACCATTGGCCGCAGCTCTCATCAGTGACGTTTGGCCGAAGCGGTCAATTAGGTTGACACGAGCCCCTCCCTTCAGCAGCAATTTGACCACTCCGAGGTGTCCTCGGTGTGCGGCTTCCATGAGTGGGGTGGTCTCCATTAGGTCCTTGGTATTGACATCAGCGCCGTGGCAAAGAAGTATTCTCACCACGCTTGTGTACCCTTCACGTGCAGCTGCCGTCAGGGCCGTCTCTTGATACTCGTCCTTTGCATTGACATCAGACCCTTTCGCCAATAGGACTCTGATTGCTCCAAGTATTCCGCGTCTTGAATATTCCACGAGCTGTGAGTTCAGTTCACTTCCAGCCTGAGCTGCCACCGCCCATGGGAGCACCACCAAGACCAGTAGAATAAGCGGGGAGCACTCAGTGATTCTGTGAGTGCGTCCAGTCTTCATCGAGAATCTCCTCGTCATCGCTTTGCATGATGCCTCAGCATTAGACCAACTGTGCGGTAGATCTCTTTCAGTGTCAACTGGCCACGATCTACCTCACAAAAAGTTCGACCCACTTCCACTCCAGTAGTAACAGGGTTGGGAAGGGGGCCGAAAGGGGCCTACTTCCGACACGTGCGTCACTGGATCACCTCCATCTCTTGCCTCTACCTTCTATCAGTTCCGCAGAGTTCCGTACGAGTTCCGGCTGCACCAAACCTAATTGCCCTTCCTCTTGTGCTTGTTCTTTGGTCCCGGTTTCTCTCTTCTAAGCCTTCGGCCGCTCATCTTCGCTAGATGGGCCATGAACGCCTTGCTGCCGAGCGATCCGCCGGTCGCCCTAACCAAAGCCCGCAAGCCAACCGCATAGGAAGGGGAGAAGTCGTCAGCATGTTTCACAGGTTCACACAGATTCAAAGACCAAGAGAAGGCCAAGGCAGAGTTCATCATGATTTCTTCATCTGCGTAATCCGTGTAATCCGCGGAGGACTTTTCAGTCTTCTCTCTTCCTGTATTGACTGGTTTTCTTGGAGTCTTTGTGTCTTGGTAGCGTCTTCGTCCCGCGTTCTGCGCGGGATTCAATCTCTTCGATTTCTTCTCACATCTCACGTTTCGCTTCAAAAAGAGCATTGGTGCCTCGAAAACAAGTTGACTGAAAGGGCCGTTCCATCGCATCATTGAGCGTTTTCATCAAAGAAACGCCAAAACAATGACGGGGGAAGGAACTGCAATGAATGAAAGCGACCATGAAGAGCAACTCGTACCCATAAAGGATCTGCTGAAGCACGCCCACGTCTCAGTCGAGACGCTGGATTACTTGGAAAAGGCCGACCACTTCAAGGATATCATCAAGTCCGTCGACGGTGTCGACTGGGGGCGACGATACACACGGAATACCGCCGAGATAGTGGCCCTTCTAATGAAGGGCTGCCACACTTGCGCGAACCTCCGGGAAGCCAACGACACCGCGCTGCGCGCTATTGCGCAGAAAAAACTACGTGCCGAGATCGCGGAGGAGCCCGGCACGTTTGTCATGATGGACCCAAAGGCCATCAAGACATATCCGAGATTCGAGTCCCTTCACGGCATCGATGAAGATCTGCTGACGGATGTCACCAACAACATGGGGATCGAGGGCTTTGATCCCAGCCAACCAATCGTTCTCGCAATCTGGCCCGGTCAGCCGGAGCCGGTCCTCGCGGACGGGAAGCTCCGTGTGAATGCCGCCATAACTTCGGGCATCAAACAAGTGCTCGTTCTCATTAGGTATTTCATCGACGAAAAAGCGGTGCTTGAATTCATAGCCTGGGTGCAAACCCATCGTCGGCCGACCGACGATTGGGTTCTCTACCGGTTAATCTCCGAGTTCGACAGCCTGATGCAACGGGGTGGCGACCGGCGGAGTGAAGATGCCAAATCAAAAC
>JAZDOF010000737.1:0-5611 GCA_043799015.1 Pseudomonadota bacterium
GTAAGGATGAGGGCCGCTAGTAGTGCCGTTGCAGGCGTTTTCACCATGTTCACCCACTCCTTTCCAAGCTTGTTAAGTGAGAATTCGAAATTCCCTCAGCCCGGACCCGCGCGCTGCGTGCCCCGACGGACCGGCCCGAGCCGGCTATTTCACTTTCCCCCGTGTTTACGAAGCAGTTCCAGCACATCCTTGTTTTCACGAAGAGATGCCATTTGTAGTGCCAGTTTTATCTGCGTCTTGGCACCCTTTTCCAGCAGCAGTGCCACCAGTTCCACATTCCCGGCATCCGCGGCCGCCACAAGGGGCGTCCATTTCTGATCGGTTGCCGCCTCTATATCCGCACCCCGTTCTATCAACAACTTGGCCACGGGAAATCGCTCGGGTCGCTCCGCTGTCACGTACAGCGCTGTCTTGCCGCTTGAGCCCACAGCGTTTACATCCACCCCCTTTTCGATCAATAAGCGGGCGGCATCCGGGGTTCCCAGCTCTCCCGCATATATTAGGGCCGTATCTCCGTCTTTGTTCCTGGCGTTTGCGTCGGCCCCTTTTTGCAGAAGCACCTTCATCGCGTCCGTCTTGCTTTCCGCCACGGCCCACATTAGCGCCGTGGAACCGCTATCGTCCCGCAAGTCCGGGTCCACTCCCTTTCCAAGCAACAAGTCGACCAGTTCAGCGCTGCCCCCTCGGGCCGCCCACATCAAGGGACCTGCGCCGAACTTGTCTTTCATGTTGGGATCCGCCCCGGAATCCAGCAGCATCTTCGCGGCATCAACGTGTCCGCCGTTGCAGGCCCAAGTGAGCGCGGAAGTTTTGTCCTCGTCCTTACTGTTGCTGTCCGCACCTTCAGCGAGAAGCCGTTCCACTTCCTTGCTCTGACCGGCGGTAGCGGCCTTGACTAAGGCTTCGTTCAACCCTCGGTCCCCTCCCGCGCGTATTCTCACCAAGCTTACCGGTTCCATCTCGTAGGTGCGCCCCGCATAGTCGTCCGGGATGGTCACCGCAAGTTCTTGTTTCTTGAATCCGGGCTTGGTGATTACGATGTCCTGTTGAACTCCTATCTCCAAATCGGCAAGGCTCACGACCCCGTCTTCTCCCGACTCCAGGACCTTGTCCCCGACTTGAACCCGTGCCTTGGCCTCCCCGCTGCGTATGACGAGCGACGCCCTTTCGCGCTCAAGTTTTATCGGACCGACCTTTAGTACTTGATCCGCTTCATTGAGGGTAACATTGTCCACGGACCGGCTTTTCCAGCCCTTCTTCTTCGCGGAAACGGAAAACGATTTGCCCACCGGAACGTCCGATCTAAGGAGAACGCCCGAATCATCGGCGCGGCCCCATGATTCTTCGGAACCATCAACCGAAGCGAATATTTCTGCGGTCGCCGGATCCACCGCCACTTCCACGGTCCCCTTGGGAGGAGCGGTGGGGACGGGCTGGGACGGTGCTTCAGGTTCGGCCGGTGCCGCCGGAGCAGGCGGCGGAACGGGAGTCGCGGGCAAAGCGGCCGTTGCCGGCACTTCGGACTTCTTGAGGTTATCCAATCCCTGTTTGGCCCGTAGGTCCTCGGGCTTCCATTTCAGGGCTTCATTGTACGCTTCCCGTGCGGCCCCCGCGTTCTTGGCACCCAATTGGCGCTCGGCCTCCTCCATCGCGGCCCCGTACAGCTTGTCTTTAGCCGATTCCAAGCCTTCGAGAGCCGCCTTATCTCCCGGCCTTATCTCCAGGGCTTTTCGAAATGCCTCCATGGCAGGCTTGATTTTTGATGCGGCAAGCAACTCGCGTCCAAGCGCGATATGCTTGGCCTGATCCCCATCCGACGCGGCTGAATGTGCCGCACTGAGTCCATGTTTCGCGTCTTCGTCGTTGGGTTTCCATTCCAACGCGCGTTTGAACGCGCGCTCCGCCGCGGCGAAATCACGTTTCTCGGACTCACGGGCCCCTTCCGACATCGCTGATTTATACAGCTCCTCTTTGGCCTGCGAAAGCCCTTTCTGTGCTCCCTTGTCGTCGGGGAAGGCGGCAAGAGCGGCTTGGAACGACTTCAAGGACTGTTCATATTTCCTTTCTTGGAAGAAAGCCGTGGCTTGGGCCATGTGCCGGCCGAACACGGCCTTCTTGAGACCTTTTTGAGCCTCAGCATCGTTCTTTCGGATATTCAGCGCTTCTTGAAACGCCTTCTCGGCAGGCTCCCACCGCCCGGCCTTCAATTGGTCGTAACCCAGTTGGATCGAGGCCTGGTAAGTGTGCTCCGTGAGTCCCACGTTCACTTCGTTCAGGAGACGGCCCGCTTCCTCGTCCCCCGGCTTGTGTTTGAGGGCATCTTCGAACCGCTTCTTGGCATCGGCGTACTTCCCAAAATCCAGATCAGCCTTGCCTTGGGCCATTGCAAGTCTGTAACTCTGGTCCGTCGTGGGCTTGATCGAAGTTTTGATCGGCCGCTGTTCCCCCGCAGTTTTGGCCGGCACAGGCGCGGCCTGCCGGGTACCGCCCCGGTCGGGACCCGGTGTGGGTTCAGGCGGCTTAAGCGCAAACCATATTCCCACGCCGACAACGACCACAGCCAGTGCCAGTCCCCCCACAACCGCCCCGATCAGCTTGTCGGTGTAAAAAGCGCCGGAAGTCATGGCCTTGGTAAATGCTTCCACATCCTTGAATCGCTTGGACGGGTCATCCGACATGGCCCGTTCCAGGGCCGCGGACACCATGCGGGGGACATCGCTTCGTATGGCCCTGGCCGGTTTGGTCCTTTGAACCGCGGACACCCTGGTGAGCATTTCGTAGAGCACTGCGGCAACCCGCACCTGGTCCGTCCGTGCGTCCGAGGCCCCTTCGGCCCTATTCTCCCGGTCCTCCGGCCATGCCCCATCGGTCTCCGAAACAGGAACCCCCAGGGGACCGAACCCGAAATCCGTAAGCTTTAATCGACCATCCGGACACATCCAAACGGTATCCGGGGAAACCACGAAGTCCACTCCCTGCTTATGTGCGGTTTCCAGAGCCTCGCACAGGGCCTTGCCCACCCGATTGACCTCATCGACTCCAAACGGCTTTCGCGGAGGCCTTCGCCTTTCTATAACCTTGCTAAGCGTCTCACCCTGAAGTGGCTCGGTAACCACGAAATAGGACCCACCGTCCCGCTTCATCGCCACAATCTTAATAATATTGGGGTTGGCAAGCGAGCCCACAACCTTGATCTTTTCTCCAAAGGCTTTCCAGCCCCCACGTCTCTCCGCCGCAGCCATGTCCAGGGCGGTAACGGCGACTCTGTTACCGCTTTCCTGGTCCACGGCCTCGTACATCATGCCGAGGGACCCGTTGCCCATCACGCCCGTAACCTTGTAACGCGAAGCTACGATTTGCCCGGCGCCGAGTTGTGGGCCGGACCCGTATGCCGTCGAGTCGGGTGTGGCGACCTGTTCTTGTCCCGCGTTCATAGACGGCGGAACCGCCTCCCGGGACTCATCCGCCATAGTCTCCACGTCTATGCCGAGCTGCGGCAAGGCAGCGTCCGGCTTGACCTTGGGTTTGACCTTGGGTGACGACTGGTCGATCGCTGAAGGCTTCGGCGGGGTACCGGCCCCTTTTGCCGTGTTCCCGGCAGGAGAAGCCGCCGGTGGTTCCGTTCCGAGAGGACGGGTCGGCTGAGGGCGTGTTCCCTGGGACGACGGGGGCTGGTCGCTGCGGGCCGGCGTCATGGGCATGGTTTGAGGAGGAGGAGCGGCGCCCACAACCTGAAACCCCGATAGGGGAAACAAGCTCGGTCCGGGGTCGGTCGGGAGTTCCCCGTGGTCTGGTTCTTTCCACGATGTTATGGCTCCGGGCTCTTCGGACTCCGGCTCATCACCCCCGAACTCCGAGTCCAATGCCTCTTCAACCGTGGTTGTATCATTTGCGCCGGGAAAATGGGATGCCGCGACGATGTCAGCCGCCGGCGGAGCGTCTTCGGCCCCTAGTTCCACAAGTGATGGTCCGAAAGAAGGTGCGGATATCCGTTGCCGAGGAGCAGCCGTGGGAGATTCGGTTCCGGGTTCCGATTCGATCGGCGGATCGGCCGGTTGGGAGGATGGAACGTTCGTGGCGTCCGGAAGGAGCGAGGATTCCTGAGATCCGTCCGAATCGCCGGAGGCTGCGGCCATGCAAACGTCGTACGCTTCATTGATACGGTGAAGTTCCCCGGCGTACTTCCTTCTAAGAAGCTCGGTCGCGGCTGACTTCATGCGACCTTCAGCTTCAGCCCACTTTCGTTGATACGCCTCCTCCACCTCGCGGGCCGACGCCCCTTTTTCCACTCCGAGGAGCCGAGTCGCCAGTTCTATATCCATTATACGCCCCTCCCCGTCACTTAGCGAATGTCATGCGTGGGAACAGTGCCGATGGAGCACGGGATCACTCAAGGATAAGATTAGTGTATTCCAAGACCGGATGTCAATATGCCGTTTCTGAAACCCGCCGTTTACAAGCATGGGTCCCTCGGTTTGTTGAAGAAGCGCCTTCGTCATGGGGTATTGTGGGGGGGGGTGAGCGTCGGATGGGCGGAAGGCTCCGGTAAGGAAGGACATCCGGACAAAACCGATTTCCCCCGTCATCCGGGTTCGATTTGAACGGAGGCCTGTGGTAACGCCAAAATTACGACAAAGCCGATCCGTGCCCGCGTAAGGCAGGAGGGGTCCGGGGAGATCGGGACACGATCGGCTTCATCGCTTTGTCCTGAACGCTAAACGCTCAGGCGACGTCCGCCGGCGCATCGTCGTTGCCGAGCCGCCACGTGATTGCGCCTGGGAACCGCCGGTATTCTTTTTTCGCACATTCATCGGGTTCGACCGCAGATGCGGCTCCATTTCAGGAACTCCGGTACGTGTTGACCTGTTGCGGCGGCCGGAGCTCTCGTGTGCCGGCGAAATATTCAACGCTTTACCCGAGTTTGCGTCCGACATGCCGGTAATGGCTGAGCCGTCGGCAACCGGTACTAATCATGTGCGATGGTTTAACGGTATTCACGAATCGTGCCAATTCCGTTCATTGATCACCGGCATCCCAGGCAAGGGAAAATCAGCGGGTTCCAGGGGATTGGACGGTTTTCTCCCTGTGAGGGCAATTCACTGGGAGTAATGGGATATGACAAAAATTGTCACGTCTTTGATGCTTGGGGCCGGCCGTACAGACCCACCCCCCACGAGGGGTTCGTTTGTGCGGGGTCCCGTTTGGAGCCCCGCATATGGTGGTACAGGCGTGATCAATTGATTTTACGACAAGAAACGGCAGCCCCCGAAGAGTGGGACAATTAACGTTCGTATTGACAATTTTTGTCACTAAACGGTTGCAGGGAATCGACTTTGGTTAAGGATCGTCTACCGGTTATCGAAGGTAGGAAAGCTCGGGACCGCGCGGCGTTCCGGTCTTCGCTCCGCAGGTCTTGCTATCGGTAACGAGTTTGCGGATGAAGGCCTGGGCCGTAGCGTGGTTCCATCCGGCGGCCCCCACGCTGTATCCAACCGCCTTTCCGGAACAGTCGATGATGTAGGTGGTGGGAAAGCCCGGGACCTCCAGAATGGCCTCTTTGGCCGGATTCACAAGAAAAGCCGTGTTCTTGCCGCCCATGCTCACCACTTTG
>JAZDOF010000740.1:0-2277 GCA_043799015.1 Pseudomonadota bacterium
CACGCTGGGGAATGTCTATGCCGCACAGTTTTTCGACAAGGCCCGCAAGGACATCGGCGACCTGGATGCAATGTTCGAGAAGGGAGAGTTCAGACCTCTATTAGGCTGGCTCAGGGACCGGATTCATTCCCAGGGAAGTAAGTACCTGCCGAGAGAGCTTGTGCGCAAGGTTACCGGGGCGGATCCGGATCCGGGACATTACCTAACCTATCTGTCGAACAAGTACGGGGAACTGTACGGACTGTAACCGAGTGACGGCACGCGCGACGGAGGATCTTCATAACATGGCCCACCTACGGGATACCGGTGCTGAGGTGACTGAACCTTGAGCCTGCACGCAAACGACCTGGACCGGATCGTATTCGAAACCGACGCCGAACCGGCGACGATACAGCTGGGTATCGTCATCGGAAGACTGCTGGCACCGGGAGACGTGATATTTCTCGAAGGCGACCTTGGGTCCGGCAAAACCAGGCTTGCCAAAGGCATAGTTTTCGGTGCCGTGGGAACCCCGCCCGATGAAGTCGTGAGCCCCACCTTCACCTTGGATAATGTTTTCGAAGGCGCGTTTCCCGTGCATCACGTGGACCTCTATCGGATCAGCGGCGATCAGATTGACGACTTAGGACTGGAAGAAGCGGCCGAATTCGGGGCGCTCGTGGTGGAGTGGCCGCAAGGCTTTCTCGAACCGGCCGAAGGTCCGCTGCGGCTTGTTATCAGCCGGCTTGAAGAGGAAAACCGACGCAAGGTGGAGGTCATGTGGAGAAGGGACGGCACCTGGGCGAGGCGTATGAAGGATCTGAAGCCGCCGAGCGAATCGTCGTCATTTTTTTTTCGCACGAGGGAATAGGCCTTGAACCTGCGAATCAACCGTGGCAAACTTAGCGATTGTGTCCGGTACTCGGATGCCCCGTTATTCGTGACGAGCTCGGGCTCGCCACTCCTGGAGCTGTTTTCATGCCCTTGATAGTTCAAAAATACGGCGGGACATCGGTGGGCGATCTCGAACGGATCGCGAACGTAGCCCGACGAACGGCTAAATGCCATGATGAGGGAAATCGTACGGTTGTCGTACTCTCCGCGATGTCGGGCGAGACGGACCGCCTCATCAATATGGCGAAGAAAATCGACAAAGTACCCAATGATCGAGAAATGGATGTTCTGGTGTCCACCGGGGAGCAGGTTACGATCGCCCTTCTCGCGATAACCCTGGAGGCCATGGGATATAAGGCCCGCTCATACTGCGGCTGGCAAATCCCATTGGTTACGGACGGTGCCTCCGGCAGCGCCAGGATACAAGAAGCCAAGCCCGAGAGCATACTCAAGGATCTGGATGCAGGGTACATTGTGGTAGTGGCCGGGTTCCAAGGCGTTGACGCTGATGGAAACATTACGACCCTTGGAAGAGGGGGGTCGGACACCTCCGCCGTGGCCGTCGCCGCGGCGCTGAAAGCCGACCGTTGTGAAATATATACGGACGTTGACGGGGTATACACCACGGATCCCAATATAACGAGCAAGGCAAGAAAACTGGCGCGGATCGGTTTTGAAGAAATGCTGGAAATGGCCTCGCTCGGCGCGAAAGTATTGCAAATCAGGGCCGTGGAGCTCGCCATGCTCTACAGCGTGCCTTTGCTGGTTAAATCCAGCTTCACGGACGGTGAAGGAACCTTGGTAACTCAGGAGGATGATGACATGGAACGGGAAGTGGTGCGCGCCGTCACCTGCAATACGAAAGAGGCCAAGGTTACGATCAAGGGACTCAAAGACCAGCCGGGCGTAGCCGCGCGGGTTTTCTCGCTTCTGGCCGAGGCGAACATCGTGGTAGACATGATAGTCCAGAATATCAGCGCGGCTGGGGTCACCGACATCACGTTCACCATACCTGAGGCCGAGCTGGCGAAGACCTTACAGATATGCGAAGGGCTCAGGGGAACCTTGGGCGCGCAGGACGTGATCGGCTCGAATGACATAGCGAAGGTGTCCATTGTGGGTGCCGGCATGCACTCGCATTCCGGAGTGGCGTCGAAGATGTTCTGGGCCTTGGCGGACGAGGGGATCAACATTGAACTGATCTCCACTTCGGAGATAAAGATATCCTGCGTCATTAAGGCGAAGTACGCCGAACTTGCCGCGAGGGCGCTCCATGAGGTCTTCGACCTTGGACGGCGGCCGGTCTGATTCGGCTTCTCGTCCGTACCCTACGAGCGGGTACGTTGCAGCCCGATACCCCTCGGACGAGCTGCCGCCGCCGGCCGTTTATAGTGACGCTCCTTG